>CAIVPY010000235.1 GCA_903907885.1 uncultured Bacteroidota bacterium | reverse complement strand
ATTCATATTTTTCCAAAAAAATCATAAAACTCATTTATATGAAAATAAGTCTTCAAAAAGTAAATGCCATATTCAGTTCCCGCTATACCATTATAGCTTTTGTTACGGTCTTAACTGTTTACACCGCTTTTCATTTTTATAAATCAAAAAACAAAAATGAATACACAGCACCCAACCCTGCTTTTGCAGCTTATATATCAGCATTTACGTCAGGCAATATTAACCGCGATGGAAGTATAAAAATTCAATTGGCAGCCCATTTTACGGATTCAAATAAAACACAAAACGTAGAAAATCTCTTTAGTTTTAGTCCTGATATTAAAGGCACAACCAGATGGGTGGATGAGCGCACCATTGAGTTTAAACCCGATAATAATTTACCATCGGGCACCAAGTTTGAAGCTGATTTTAAACTCAATAAATTAATGGATGTTTCTGGAAATTTAGAAACTTTTTCGTTTGCTTTTCAAACCATCAACCAAGCTTTTGAAATTAGCAATACTTACCTCGAACAAAGTGAAGCCAACAACATGATTCGCCAAAAACTTATTGGCACATTGCTCACAGCAGATGTTGAAGAGGATGTCGAAATTGAAAAAATAGTAAAAGCAAGCTTAGAGAAAACCGATTTACATATACACTGGGACCATGCGGCAGATAAGATTACACATCGCTTTACAATTGATAGCATTGATAGAAAAAATGTGCAAACTGAAGTTAAAATTTATTGGGATGGCGATGCACTTCACTTAGACAAAAAGGGAGAAGCAAGTATAAGCGTTCCAACAATTGGCGATTTTAGCGTAAGTAAAATTAATGTTTGGGATGCTGATGAGCAATACGTATCTATTCGCTTTTCTGACCCCATTTTAATGAACCAAGATTTGAATGGCTTAATTACCATAAGCGATGTTCAAGATTTAAAATTCATTATTGATAAAAATGAAATAAGGGTATATCCTCCCTCACGCATTTCGGGTAATAAAAATATAAGTGTAGCTGCTGGTATTTTAAATACAATAAATACTAAAATGCCCAAAGCAATTGTACAAGAGTTAACATTTGCTGATGTAAATCCTGCTGTAAGTTTTGTAGGTAAAGGTGTAATAATGCCTAACAACGAGAAAATAATTTTGCCTTTTGAAGCTGTAAACCTAAATGCTGTAGATGTTACTATTACGAAAATTTTTGAAAATAATGTAGCCCAGTTTCTTCAAGTAAACGAAATTGATGGAACAAATGAGTTAAGACGTGTAGCCCGTCCTATCATCAAAAAAACCATACGACTTGATGGAAATAAATTAACCGATTTGCACAAACAAAATCGCTTTGCTTTAGACTTGAATAAGTATATTAAAACAGAACCTGGAGCCATATATAATGTAAAATTTAGTTTTAAAAAATCATACTCATTGTACAGGTGTACATCAGCTTCAACTGAAACTGCCTCAGAAGAGAGTATGGAAATGCTTGATGTAGATTGGGATAACCCTGATAAGGAACAAAGCAGCTGGGACAATATCGAGGACTATTATTACCCTGAAGGATATAATTGGGAGGAAAGAAATAACCCTTGTTCAAAATCATATTTTAGTTCTGACAGATGGGTAAATAAAAATGTATTGGCTTCTGATTTGGGTATAATTGCTAAACAAGGTGCCAACGGACAAACATTTTTTGCAGTATTGAATATGAATACTAGTGAACCCATTTCGGGAGTTACCTTAAATGTATTGGATTACCAGCAACAACTAATTACAAGCTGCAATACCGATAACAATGGTTGGGCAAATATTGTAATTAAACAAAAAGCTTATTTATTGGTTGCAAAATATGGCAACCAAAGAGGCTATTTACGATTAGATGATGGTTCTTCGTTATCATTAAGTCATTTTGATGTGAACGGAGAAGCCGTTCAAAAAGGTATCAAAGGATTTTTATATGGTGAGCGTGGCGTGTGGCGACCTGGAGACAGCTTATTTCTTACTTTTGTATTGCACGACCCTTTAAAAAACATCCCTGCTTCTCACCCCATTTCATTTGAATTGTTTAACCCACAAGGAAGTTTATACAAACGCATCATCAACAATAAAGGTCTGAATGGATTTTATAGCTTCAATACTTGTACTGATATGGATGCACCTACAGGAAACTGGACAGCCAAAGTAAAAGCAGGAGGAGCTGTTTTTCAAAAGGTATTGAAAATAGAAACAGTGATGCCTAATCGATTGAAAATTAAATTAGATTTTGGTGTGCCTTATTTTTCTAAAACAAACAACCTGATTGCCACATTAGAAAGCAAATGGCTGCATGGGGCTGTTGGCCGTAATTTACAAGCCACTGTAGACGTTTCATACACTGCAACTAAAACTGAATTTAAAAGCTATTCTACTTTTGTATTTGACGACCCAAGTAAAAATTTTAGTGGAGAAACGCAACGCATTTTCGAAAAAGTATTAGATGAAAATGGCAAGGCACAAATATCAACCAAAGTAAATGCAGGGGTAAATGCTCCAGGAATGTTAACTGCAAATTTTACTACCAAAGTATTCGAACCAGGTGGCAATTTTAGCATTGATAGATTTAGTTTACCTTATCATCCATTTGATAATTATATAGGATTAAGTGTACCCTCAGGCGATAAAGCACGAGGCATGTTACTTACCGATACCAGCCATATTGTTCAGATAGTTTCTATTGATAAAAATGGTTTGTTAGGCAAAGGACAAAAGAAAGTAAAAGTAAAACTATACAAAGTAGAATGGCGTTGGTGGTGGGATAAAACCGAAGAGAATTTAAGTAACTATTCAAACGAAGAATACAACCAACCTATTCAAGAATCAGAAGTATTGCTTAGCAACGGACTTGGTAAATATACCTTACGAATAAATTACCCTGATTGGGGAAGATACTTATTACGAGTAATAGATGAAGAAGGAGGACACAGTTCAGGCAAAGCTTTTTATATGGACTGGCCAGGATGGGCCGGAAGGGCACAACGAGACAACCCTGCCGAAGCTACTATGCTTACATTTAGTAGCAATAAACAAACCTATCAAGTAGGTGAGGAAGTAAAACTAAATATTCCCACAGGAAAAAACGGAAGGGCATTGGTTAGTATTGAATCTGGAAGCAGAATTATTGAAACGCATTGGGTAGAAGTAAAAGGAAATCAAACCCAGTTTGTATTTAAAGCCACGCCTGAAATGTTGCCCAATATTTTTGTTCATGTAACACTTGTTCAACCACATGCACAAACAAATAATGATTTACCAATTCGTTTGTATGGTATGGTATCATTAGGTATTGAAGATGTTTCAACAAAACTAAATCCAGTAATAAAAATGGCTGAAGTTTTAAGACCTGAGCAAAACACAAACATTACTGTATCCGAATCTTCAGGCAAACCCATGACTTATACTTTGGCAATAGTTGATGAAGGTTTGCTTGATTTAACCCGATTTAATACCCCTGATTTGCATTCATCATTTTATGCTAAAGAAGCATTGGGTGTAAAAACTTGGGACATGTTTGATTATGTGATGGGGGCTTTTGGCATGCAAATGGAACGCATACTTAGCATAGGTGGTGATGGTGGTATTAACAGAAAATCGCAAGTTAACAGAGCCAACAGATTTAAACCCGTAGTTAAATTTATTGGTCCATTTTATTTGCCAGCAGGCAAATCTCAATCTCATCAAATTGTTTTACCACAATACATTGGCTCGGTAAAAATAATGGTAGTGGCTGGTCAGAATGGAGCTTATGGTTATGCAGATAAAGCTGTTCCTGTTCGCAAACCTTTAATGGTATTGGCTACTTTGCCTCGTGTTTTAGGTCCTGGCGAAACGGTAAAACTTCCTGTTTCTGTTTTTGCTATGGAAAAAAATATCCAAAATGTAAGTGTTGAAATAAAAGCCAACAACCTTATTCGTGTTGTTGGAGCATCAAATAAAAACATACATTTTTCAGCAACTGGAGATGAAATGGTAGATTTTGATTTAAAAGTAAATTCGTTAATAGGTGTTGGTAAAATAAAAATTATAGCCCGAAGCGGAAGCGAGTCAGCAGAGTGTGATGTGGAGTTAGATGTTCGTAATCCAAACCCGATTACAACCGATGTGATTGAGGGAACCATTGAAAGCAATAAAACATGGAGCAGCTCATATAAAGCCATAGGCATGAGTGGAACCAACAAAGCCACACTTGAAATCTCAGCCATACCTCCCATAAATTTAGATAAACGATTGAGTTATTTAATTCAATATCCGCATGGATGTGTGGAGCAAACAACTTCATCTGTTTTTCCTCAACTGGCTTTAGAAAATTTAATGCTATTGTCGCCTCAATATAAACAACAAATAGAAAATAATATAAGAGCTGGCATTCAAAGATTAAAACTTTTCCAAACCACTGATGGTGGCATGAGCTATTGGCCAGGAGAGCCTACAAGTGATGAATGGGCTACCAATTATGCCGGACATTTTTTAATCGAAGCACAAAATGCAGGCTATGCTTTGGCTCCTAATTTTATGCCCGAATGGAAAAAATTTCAACGCAATAAAGCCCTTGCTTGGATGTATTCTGATTTGCATAGTGATTTGATTCAAGCCTATCGTTTATATACTTTGGCATTGGCTAAAAGTGCAGAGTTAGGTGCTATGAACCGACTTAAAGAAAACAAAGGACTAAGCAACGAAGCCCGATGGAGATTGGCTTCAGCTTATGTATTGGTTGGACAAAGTGATGTAGCAAACCAATTAATAAAAGGTCTTTCAACAGAAATTAAACCATACAGCGAAATGGCATATACCTACGGAAGTGATGAACGTGACGAAGCCATGATTTTAGAAACACTTACATTAATGGGCAAAACTACTTTGGCTGCACAAGTTGTTAAACAAGTGGCCCAATCGTTAAGCAGCAACGAATGGATGAGCACCCAATCTACGGCTTATGCATTGCTTGCTATATCTAAGTACTGTGGTAAATCTGGTTTCGACAAAAATTTGAAATTTAGCTATACCATGAATGGCAAACAAAGCAACTACAACGAACAAAGTTTAATAGCACAAATTCCGATAGATATAAATACTAAAACAACTGGAAAAATTAGCGTAAGCAGCAGTAACAAACAAATACTTTACGCCCGCATCATATTGCAAGGTCAACCCGAAATTGGCAATATGACCGAGGCTAACAACAACCTTAACATGTTGGTAAATTATAAAGACATGGACGGAAATTTGTTAAACCCAATGTCAATAGAACAAGGTACTGATTTTGTTTGTGAAGTAAAAGTAAGTAACCCAGGTTTACTTGGCAATTATGAGCAAATGGCTTTAAGTACCATCTTTCCATCAGGTTGGGAAATACATAACAACCGCATGGATGGCAACAATCCAAAATTTGCATCTTCGGTAAGCACTTACCAAAATGTAAGAGACGATAGGGTATATACTTACTTTAACATTCATAGCAAGCAAACTCATACGTATTATATTTTATTAAATGCAAGCTATCTCGGTAGATTTTATATGCCTGGTATAAGTTGTGAAGCCATGTACAATGGAAGTGTACATGCCCGCAAAGCAGGTAAGTGGATTCAAGTTGTTCCAAGAAAAAAGGGTGTGTCTTAGCATTATTAATTAAAAATAATAATTCATTGCTTTGCTGTATTCCTGTTCTTAATTTGCATACAAAGTTTATTTTTCTCAATTGACCGAAGCACTAGCCACATTTGTAAACGTAATCCTTCCCCTGCATCTCAATAGGTTGTATACCTATCGTGTGCCCAATGTGTTGATGGAGGATGTGGCTGTAGGCAAAAGGGTCATTGTGCAATTTGGTAAAACCCGTGTGTATTCGGCATTGGTACATAGCATTCACAACCGACCTCCTGCCGAATACGAAGCCAAGTACATCAATTCGGTGCTTGACGAAAGCCCACTCATCTCTCAAGAACAATTAAATTTTTGGCAATGGATGGCTGATTACTATATGTGCTCGCTAGGAGATGTGATGAGTGCAGCCCTCCCCGCCCCTTTTAAACTAGCTAGCGAAAGCACCATTATCATCAACCCAGAATTTGACAAAAACAGCATCGAGTTAGATGATAGAGAATACCTGATTTTAGAGGCTTTAGAGCTACAAGATAAATTAACAATTGCCGAAATATCAACCATACTAGGAATTAAAAATGTGTTCCCTTTTATCAAGAGTTTAGTAATAAAAGAGGCCATCCTTACACAAGAAATTGTGGAAGACAAATACAAAGAGAAATTTAAAACCTGCATTGCCCTTCATAGCGATTATGAAAGTGAAGAAGCCTTGCATGGCCTCTTTAACCTCCTAGAAAAAAAGGCAAACCAACTCAATGTTTTGATGGCTTATATGCAACTCAAACATGAGCATAAAGACATCGACAAAAAATTATTGCTGACTAAATCAGGGGCAAGTGTGGCTGTTTTAAAAACACTTTTCAGCAAAAATATTTTCACCGAATACAAAGTATCAGTAGATCGAATTTTGTTGGACAATACGCTAGTTGATACTTTCGAACT
>CAIVPY010000234.1 GCA_903907885.1 uncultured Bacteroidota bacterium | reverse complement strand
CCTCGGCTTTGATGCGGGTTTTCAAAAAACTAATTTGAGGCAAATCCTTTTGATCAATATATTCGGCAATGCCCAAATGATTGAGTCTTCGCAATAAATTACGAATAACATCCGTATCTTTTTGTAGCCTTTGTCCTAGGCTAATCTCAGAAATGGCAATATAATTGTCAAACAAACCACCATAACTGCGAAGCAGCATTTTTATGAGTTCTTCCCATTCTACACTCTGCGATTGAAGAGCATCTAATTCCCTTTGACTTGTCGTGAGGTGCAGTTTTGAAGCTTCATAAAAAGCATCTGATAAAGATATCAAACAGCATTGTTCTAATATTTTAAGTGAAGAGTGTGTAATATGCGCCTGCAGTTTGAAGCGTTTGCAAAATGATTGGATGTCAAAATCAAAACTATCTTCAACAGTAGCACCTGATGGTATGCTCAAATAATCGCATAAAGATTGGTACACCCTTTTGATTTCTTTTTCAGGAGGAAAGTTGATGTTTATCCTGTCCAACAATTCCATTTCGTCAGCCCCATTAAAAAGCAAAACGCAATAAGCTTTCTTCTCATCCCTACCTGCACGGCCTGCTTCTTGGTAATAGGCTTCAAGGGTTTCTGCTGGCTGATAATGCACCACCAATCGGCAGTCGGGCTTGTCAATACCCATCCCAAAGGCATTGGTGCAAACCATTACTTGTGTTTTGTTTTGCGTCCAGTCGTTTTGTTTTTTTACCCTTTGTTCATAGGGCAAACCTGCATGGTAAAAATCTGCATTGATTTGATGGTATTGCAAAAAGCTGGCTAGTTCCTCCGTTTTCTTTCTGTTGCGGGCATATACCAAAGCAGTGCCTTTCACTTTTTGGATGATTTGAATAAGTTGCTCATCTTTGTTTTCAATACTTTTTACCACATAGCTAAGGTTGGGTCTGGCAAAGCTTTTCTGGAAAACATTTTTTTGTTTAAAACCCAATTGGCTTTGTATATCGGCCACCACTTCTTTGGTGGCTGTAGCTGTAAGTGCTATGACAGGCACTTTTAAAAAACTTCGTACTTCGGATATCTGTCTGTATTCAGGTCTAAAATCAAAACCCCATTGGCTGATGCAGTGTGCTTCATCCACAGCCAAAAGGCAAATGTTCATATACCTAAGACTATCGCGCAGCGATTCTGATTTTAAGCGTTCGGGTGATAGGTATAGAAATTTAACATCATCATGAATGCAATTGTTAAGGGCAATGCTGATTTCACGGTAGTTCATACCACTGTAAATGGCTTTGGCTTTAATCCCTCTGTTGTTAAGGTTTTCCACTTGGTCTTTCATCAAGGCTATTAGCGGAGAAACTACTATACAAAGACCATCCATAGCCAAGGCAGGCACTTGAAAACAAATAGACTTGCCGCCACCTGTGGGCAACAATGCCAAGCTGTCTTTACCCGCTAAAACCGATTGGATAATATCCTCTTGCAAAGGCCTAAATTGGCTATGACCCCAGTATTCTTTAAGGATTTTATGTATATCGGTGGGTGGCTTCAAGGCTTTGGTTTAGGAACCAAATTTAATAATTAATTTGTCAATGAGGGTATCATGAATTAGGCTAAAGCACGAAAACATCTATTAGAGTTTCTATTGTAAAAAAAAACAAGGGCTGTTAAACGCCTGTGGCATGTATCTTTGTAAAAAAAGCCGTCTCAAAATTACTTTTGAGACGGCCTCTTTTTTGTTTGATATAACAACAATATTTATTGCTCCTTTAAATTACCGTTTACATAAGCATAATCAGAACCATTCTTTTTCCAAATAACAGCCATTGCAGCTAAATTGGCAGCATTCCAGCTTTTGTCAACCATGTACACATATGATTTAGTAAATACCTTATTTACATCACTAGTACCTGTTGATAATACTTCGCCCCAAGCGCCTTGTGGTGTACCTCTAACTACGTGGTTATGTTGTTGGTTTGGATTGTCTGGACCTGTAGCCATTTTTTGATTAGAAACAACCTTATTTTCATAGAAATAAACAGCAATATTATAATCACCTGAAACGGCTGTAAAAAATTTAGCATTCACATCCACTGAAATACTACCTTTTTCTACATCTACTTTTAAATTAGTTAATGATACTCCAGCAATTACTGGATTATTAGCTATAAATGAATCTATAGAAGATACAATTTTATCACCAGTTGCCTTTGAATCTGCATAAACACCTGCGTCAAAAACTAAACCATTACCAGCAGCAATACGTGGAACTGAACCAGACTTAAATCTTGGTAAATTCATAACAACATCCATTGAAGCTAATGATAATGGATCACCAGAATGCAAAGCAATTGGTAATGCTTTTTCTTTTGCAGTTTCAACTGCTTTGTTAAAACCTGGAATACCATAAGCACCACATGGAGGACACCAAGTACCAGTAATGTCCATTATTAATGCTCTGTTTGTTTTAAGAATTTCAACAGTTGGTGTTGTATTTACCACATCTTTTTTTGTTTCTTCTTTAGAACATCCAAAGAACATTAACGAACTTGCAGTTAATGCAATCGTTAATGATTTTAGTACATTATTTTTCATAATTTTAATTGTTTTTTGTTTGTTTTAGTTATGCATATATAAGAAATAATAAATAAAATGCAATACCTAGTAATTTATTTTTACATAGATACTTAGGTGTTTTTTATTGATTTAAAATCCCCAAGGTCAATGCATGCCTGTGGTGTGTATCTTTGCCAATGCTTGGTGTATAACGCAGCGCCAATGAAAACAATCAATGAATGTAATTTTATTGAGTTGCATACCCTTCTTTCATTTTAAATCCTTAATCCCTCTCCTTTGGCTTGGCTACAGATTAAGGATAGTTGAGGTGCGACTGGTTAGCAGCTCGCTTTTGGCATTTTAAAAAAATATATATAAAAGCACTAAATTTGAGCGTAAATAAAAAATAGTATGCCCGTCATTTCAAT
>CAIVPY010000233.1 GCA_903907885.1 uncultured Bacteroidota bacterium | reverse complement strand
AGGAGGAGGAAACACCGCAAGCATTAACTTTTTAATTCAAAACAATTTGTTTCTATCTCCTTACACTCAATCTACATTCTATAATTTAAGAAAAACAACCATAAGGAACAATATTTTCTATGGTCTAAGCCCTAACGGAACTGGATCTGATAGTAATGTCTTTATTAATAATATTTGTTGGGATATAAACAATGGTTTATCAACTTTGCCATATGGAACCAATGTTGGGTTTGGTAATTTAGTTATCAATCCTTTATTTGTTGGTGCTATTGATAAAAACCTTGTTAACTTCAATAATAACTTCAGATTGAATTCTAATTCACTTGCTAGATTTGCTGGAACTGATTCAACTGATATAGGGCCAACTGGAGGCGCAAGTCCAATTTATCCAGCTAGTGGTTTATTAACAGGTATGCCTCCCATCCCAAGTATCACACAGGTGAGTTTACCAATTAATGCTACACCGCAGGGAGGAAATATTCAAATATTTATCAGGGGAAAGAAGAACAATTAAACTTGGTTCACATTGAAACTATATGAAAAATCTAAGTTTATTTATAATCATATTATTGCTAAGCCTATTTAAAATCAATGCTCAGCAAATAAATTACGCAGAATATTTTTTTGATACAGACCCTGGTATAAGTAAAGCTATAAATTTAGGCTTGAACACAAATGCGGATACAATTAACTACAGTACCAACATTTCTACAAAAGGTTTGAGTGCAGGATTTCATGTTTTGTATGTTCGCATTCGCAGTAGTGATAGTTTGTGGAGCATGCCTGATTGTAGGTTGTTATTTATTTCAGATACTAATAAAATAGCAAATAATTATCAAACCAACTCTTCATCACTAAAAAAAGGTGAGTATTTCTTTGACAATGAACCAGGGACTGGTAATGCTACTCCAGTGCTATTTCAATACCAGTCTGATACGGTAAATTTAGTTCAAAATATTCCATGTGCAGACTTGTCTGTCGGGTTTCATACTTTTTATTTTAGGATTCAAGATTCTATAGGTAAATGGTCGATAGCAGATAGCAGGTTGCTATATGTGGATGATACAACAAAATATGTCCCAAGTATGAATATCCGACAAATGCCAAGATTAGCCTCTGTTCGTTATCAATTCGACACTATTAGCAACCCTGCTTTTAATCTTCAAATATCACCAGATGACACACTTAATGTTATTAGTTATATAAACACAAGTGGGCTGTCACAAGGTTTACATAAAATTTTGATTTCAATTATTGATTCCCTAGGACATGTCAGTTTCATGGAGTCCTTAGCATTTACCATATGCAATACATTACCAAACTCTCCCACACCTAATGGAGGTACTTCTTATTTTGTTTACAATGGTGGAAGTACAAGTTTTTCAGCAACAGCTCCCACAGGTACAACTATATTTTGGCGTGGACCAAATGGTTTCAATTCAACCAATTCAACCATAAATTTAAGCAATATTAATTCATCTAAACTAGGCAATTATTTGGCCTATGCAGTGAAAGGAAATACAAAGTGTGATACCAGTTTTGCTTTGGTAATTAATGTAAGTTTGGCTCCAGTGCCATTAAATCTAAAAGTATTTCCGGAGGGCTTATATCTTGGTAACAATACATTAGTAACTGCGTTATTTAATGCAGATGGAATATCATCAACAAATTTATCTGACTCCATTAGCATTGAACTTAGAGATACAATAATTCCATTTTCAACTTTGTATACTCAAATTGGAACACTAAGTATTAATGGATTGGTTAATGTAAATTATCCTAACAATGTAATTGGCCACTCATATTATATTGTTGTTATACATCGAAACACTATTGAAACGTGGAGTTCAGTACCTGTTTTATTAAATTTCATAAACAACTCATACGATTTTACAAATGCTGCAAATAAAGCTTATGGAGATAACCTAAAAGAAAACAATGGTGTGTTTCTAATGTATTCAGGTGATATAAACCAAGATGGAGCAGTTGATTTTAACGATTACCCAATGCTTGATATTGGCAGTAGAAATGGCGAGTTAGGATATTTAAGTACTGATTTAAACGGAGATGCTTCTGTAGATTTTAATGATTACCCTATTATTGATATGAACAGTAGTAATGGAATTATTTCAATTACACCTTAGCATTTTTTATGGAAAATATTTTCTTTTACATTTTTTTAGCCCTTCACATTATCAGCGGTATTTTAGGGCTCACAACTGGAACATTTAATATCTTGGGTAAGAAAGGAAGTTTTAAGCATAAGCAAATTGGTAGCATATTTTGTATGAGTATGATTATGGCAGGTTTTTCTTCAATGATATTATCAATCATTCACCCTAATTATTTTTTATTTATGATGGCCATATTTACAATTTATTTAGTTTCTACTGGCTATAGATATATGAATATGAGATTGCTAAATTTCGACCAAAGACCAGGTGCATTTGAATGGGCTTTAAGCATTATTATGCTCATTACAGCTATATTGATTTTGGTTTTGGGTTGTTCATTCATAATCGAAAATAAAAGTATGGGTTATGCTTTTATTGCTTTTAGTTTTATTGCATTCAGGGCGTTAAAAACAGATTTCGAAAATTATACTGGCCGTTCTAAAAATAATAATTACTGGCTTTTGGCTCATATTCAACGCATGACAGGAGCTTATATATCATCCCTTACAGCTTTTCTTGTAGTTAACTCAAAATACATTTCAGAATACATACCTGCAGTTTTAATTTGGTTAATGCCTTCTGTTATACTCATTCCTCTTATAATTTTTTGGACAAAAAAACATAAATCAAAAGCTATGATTTACCGATAATTAATTGATACAAACTCTTAATAAACTTCAGAATAGATCTGATAGAAAAAAAATACAATATGTACGGAATTTTGCAAAGCATTAAATGGGTTGTTTACCAAGTGTACCAACAATTGGTTTCAGAACTTAAAAGAACAAAATAAATTACTAAATCTATCTTTTTAATAGGTCAAGATTATACCAGTAAGATATTTCATATTTTGAAATCGTACAAATATTGATATGTTTGTTTTGAAGGAGCTAAGCTATTCTTCTAAGTTTAACGAATGAATGAACCTGATCACATCTTGTTTTTAGTTAACCCTTATGCTGGTAAAGGAAAGGCATTAGATATTGCTCATTATGCCATATCAGTTATGAGCCAAAATGGTGTAAATACTACTTTGTTTGTAAGCCAAGAGAAAGGAGATTTATCTAATTTTACTTCAAAATATAACATTGCAAGTTTTACGAAAGTGGCAATATTAGGAGGTGATGGCACTATGCATGAGGTATTGAATGCTGTTATGTTGAATCAAGAATGGTTGAAACTTTCTTACTTGCTTTTTCCTTGTGGCACTGGAAATGCTTTTAACTATGACATGGATTGTTTGACTGCTGATAAAGCAATTGCTCTATTATTGAAAGGTAGTGATACCTTGATAGATTTAGCAGAAGTGAAAACAAATATGGGTAGTATTTGGTCCTTTAACATCGTTGGCTGCGGACTTGTAGCCCATATCAATGTTCTTGCCGAAAAAATGAGGTGGCTTGGCTCTGCACGTTATACAATAGCCTCTCTTATAAAAATAATATCAAATCCAAGCATCAAAGCAAGGGTAACCGTAAATGGTGAAGAATTGGATGATCAGTTTTGTTTTTTATTTGCCTGCAATACACGCTATACTGGCAAAGCAATGAAAATGGCTCCAAAAGCAATTTTAAATGATGGATTGATTGATTTTTTAATAGTCAAAAAAACTTCAAGATTGAAACTACTAATGTTATTTCCAAAAGTGTTTAGCGGAAAACATATGAATTCGCCTTTGTTAAAATATGTGCAAACAGACTACATAAAAATTGAAACAGAGCATCGCGAAACAGTGAATATTGACGGAGAAATTAAAGGCAATACTTCATTAGAGATTT
>CAIVPY010000232.1 GCA_903907885.1 uncultured Bacteroidota bacterium | reverse complement strand
CCTGGCGTAAAAGTTCAAAAGGTTTTTAAGGCAGAAAATCCAAATTATGTTTTTATTGACCTGCTGGTTTCTGCTACGGCAAAACCCGGTACGGTTAAAATAAATAGGAGTGATAATGGAAAAGTTGCGGTGGTGGATTTTGAATTAAAAGCAAGAAGGGAAGGACGGAGCAGCAATTTTGCACAGGGGGTTACAAGCAAAGATTTTATGTACCTTATTTTGCCCGATCGTTTTAGCAATGGAGATCAAAGCAATGACCGTGTTGCCGGTATGAAAGATCAATCGCTGAGAAGGGATACGGTGTACAATAGGCATGGTGGGGATCTGAAAGGAATTGAAAACAAACTGGATTATTTCTTGTCGCTGGGCGTAACGGCTCTTTGGTTAAACCCGGTACTTGAAAATGATATGCCTACCCGAACTGAACATGGTTATGCCATTACGAATCATTATAAAGTAGATCCGAGACTTGGCGGCGACCAGGCTTATAAAGATTTGGTGAATGCTGCTCATAAAAAAGGGTTAAAAGTGATTCAGGATGCGATTTACAACCATGTAGGCCTTTATCATCTTACGGTAGAAGATCAGCCTATGAAAGACTGGCTGCACCAATGGCCGTCTTATACCAATACCAGTTTTAAAGATCAGGTTTTGTTTGATCCTTTTGCCAGTAAAAAAGACAGAACTATTATGACGGATGGATGGTTTACCCGTGAGATGCCCGATTTGAATCAAAACAATCCTTATCTGGCCAACTTTTTAATTCAACATGCCATCTGGAGTGTAGAAGAATTTGGAATAGATGGATGGCGTATTGATACGTATGCTTACAATGATCTTGAATTTATGAACCGTTGCAATAAAGCATTGGAAACGGAGTTTCCAAAGATTAGTTTGTTTGGTGAATTCTGGGTGCATGGTGTGATCAACCAAAGTTATTTTGTGCAGAATAATTATACTATTCCTTTCAAAAGCAATTTGCAGGGTGGTACTGATTTTCAAACTTTATGGGGTATCACCGAAACCATGACCAAAGATTTTGGATGGGACGATGGCGTTACAAAACTCTATACAACACTTGCCCAGGATTTTGTGTACAAGGATGCGATGCGTAATGTAATCTTTCTTGACAATCATGATATTTCCCGTTTCTTTTCGGTGGTTGGGGAGGATATGGATAAGTACAAATCATCCATTAACTGGCTGCTTACCTGTCGTGGTATTCCTCAGTTTTACTATGGTGGTGAAATTGGGATGACCGGTGTTACCCATCCCAATGATGGTTATGTGCGGCAGGATTTTCCGGGAGGATGGGAAGGAGATGCCAGCAATAAATTTACCAATGATGGAAGAACCGCAAAAGAAAAAGAAATTTGGAATCATGTAGCCAAACTTGCCAATTTTCGTAAAACTTCTTCGGCCATTACCAGTGGTAAAATGATGCAGTATATACCAGAAGACGGGCTGTATGTTTATTTCAGATATGATAACAAACAAACAGTGATGACAGTAATGAATACTGCAAAAGATAAAAAGACTATTGGCATAAAAAGGTTTGAGGAAAGTACGAATGGTTTTAGTAAAATGAAAAATATACAAACCGGTGAAGTAACTGCACTGGCCGATTTTACACTAGGCGCAAAGGAGTCTGGAGTGTATGAATTATTGAAGTAATAGTTGGAGCTATTTATATTATTAGTTTTATAGTGGATGAGCAACAGTATTAAGCTGTTGTTCATCCACTATTTTCGTTTTAGGGCAATTGATACTGTTGTAAAAATGCCTGCAAATTATTGTCAGCTACTTTGATGATGGTTGTCATTTTGTGATAAGTTGGCGAATAGTAACTTACGCTAAAGTGAAACCAAGTTGCTTCTGTTGGTATTTTTATGATCTGTTTTTGAACCCTAATAAAAACTTGTTCTCAGAAAAATCTCAGCATAGCCGAAAACTGCATTTTGGAAGAGTAGGCATAAAATGGTTGG
>CAIVPY010000231.1 GCA_903907885.1 uncultured Bacteroidota bacterium | reverse complement strand
ATCACTTTAAAATTAGGAGAACGAAATTCCGGCCATTCTGTGATAATCAATAAAGCATCAGCATCGATCAAACACTCCTCACCATCTTTACAATATTCTATTTGCTCGCCTAACATATGTTTAGCTTCTTTCATTGCAACTGGGTCATAAGCCTTTACATTGGCACCAGCTGCTAACAATTTTTCAATAATAACTAAGGATGGTGCTTCACGCATATCATCAGTTTTTGGTTTAAAAGATAGACCCCATAATGCAAAAGTTTTTCCTTTTAAATTACCATCAAAATGTTTGATTATTTTGTTAAATAATACAGATTTTTGTGCTTCGTTAACCGATTCAACCGATTCTAAAATCTGCATTTTATAACCATTTTCAGAAGCAGTTTTTATTAATGCTTTCACATCTTTAGGAAAACAACTACCACCGTATCCAATTCCTGGATAGATAAATTTGTTACCTATACGTGCATCGCTACCAATTCCTTTACGGACCATATTTACATCTGCTCCCATTATTTCACAAAGATTAGCAATGTCATTCATAAAACTAATTTTTGTTGCAAGCATACTATTTGCTGCATACTTGGTCATTTCAGCACTAGGCACATCCATGAAAATAATTGGATGACCATTTAGTAAAAAGGGTTTATATAGTTTACGCATTATTTCTTCAGCACGTTTACTTTCAACACCAATAACGATTCTATCTGGTTTTAAGAAATCGTCAATAGCTGCCCCTTCTTTTAAGAATTCAGGATTTGAAGCCACATCAAATTCGATATTTGAGTTTCGTTTAACTAACTCTTCGTTAATAGCAGCTTTCACTTTTTGTGCGGTTCCCACTGGAACAGTACTCTTTGTTACAACCACAATATAATCGTTAATATTGGTACCAATTTCGCGGGCTACTCCTATCACATATTTCAAATCAGCACTGCCATCTTCACCTGGTGGTGTTCCCACGGCAATAAAAGCTACATCACACTCAGCAATGCTTTCGGCAAGGCTTGTACTAAATTTTAATCTGCCTTTTTCTACATTTCTACTCACCATTTCTTCCAAACCAGGTTCGTAGATTGGCAAAATGCCTTTATTCAGGTTTTCAATTTTTTTGACATTTACGTCAATACAAATAACATCAATACCTACTTCGGCAAAACATGTTCCGGTAACCAAGCCAACGTAGCCAGTACCCACTACAGCTATTTTCATAATTATTTATTAATTTATATGCGAATATAGTTTTTTGGGAATGTGTTGTGTCAATTAATGCCAATTATCATTGTTAATATTCTATTTATTGATACATTTCTACTATTAGGATAATATGTCAACTAAAATTCAAGCTTTTATGTGCTATAATTTGGCATAATTATATTATTTAATTTTTGGAATGATTAAAATAGAAAATAAATTTATCATTGCATTAATGAATGTGAAACGAAATTATGTAATATTTTTTTTTCTTTTTGCTACTATAATTGTATTTGGTCAGGATGAAAAAAAATATACTCTCAGTAATAAAATTATAGACATTAACATTGGTTACAATTATCAAATTCCTTCAGCTGATTTAATTAATCGTTTTGGTAATTTCAATTCTATATATGTTGGAGCTTCACTAAAAACTCGCAATCAGTGGTTTATCTCAACCGAAGCCAATTATATGTTTGGGCCGGAAATAAAAGAAATAAATATTTTAAACAATGTAAGTAATAGTAGTGGTATTATTAATGATGAAAATGGTAACCCAGGCAAATATGCTGTAGGCATGAGAGGTTATGGTTTTTATGCACGATTGGGGAAGATTTTCCCCATTTCTAGGTATAACAAAAATAGTGGCATCATAGCTATGATTGGTGTTGGCTATATGTTTCATTGGATTAATTTCAATACGCCTCAAGACAATATTAAACAACTAGGGTCAGAATATCAAAAAGGTTACGATAGGCTCACTGCTGGTTATACTAACAATTTATTTTTAGGATATTTGCACCACGCCCAAAACAGATTAGTAAATTTTTATGTAGGCTTGGATATGATAAACGCATATACACAAAGTGTAAGGGGTTATAATTTTGATGAGAGAAAAAGAGATGAGGCGCAAAGACTAGATCAAATATTTTCTCTTCGTTTTGGATGGCTCATACCAATTTACCTTAATAGTAAAGACGAAAATGAGTTTGATTACAAGTAAAATTTCATTTTCCCTTATGTTTTTTTTTTATTGGGCTGGATTGCGCTTATATGAAATTCTAATATTATTAGCATCACCTTTCAACATAAGGGCTAAGGAAATGTTAGTGGGTAGGAAAAACATTTGGAAAGAAATTGATGTTAAGCTAAAATCAATAAACGAAAAGCGAGTATGGTTTCATGTGGCATCTATGGGAGAATATGAGCAAGCTCGACCTATAATGGAAGCACTTAAACATTCGGATAAAACAATAAAAATAATTACAACTTTTTTTTCACCTTCAGGTTATAATGCCTTGCAAAATGACAAAAGCTCAGATTATGTTTTTTATCTTCCATTTGACAGCAAAAAAAACGCAAATAAACTAATTGAAATGATCCAGCCATGTATGGCTTTTTGGGTAAAATATGACCTATGGTATTATTATATTCAAGAATTAAAAAGTCGAAAAATACCATGTTATTTATTATCGGCAGCCTTCCGCAGTAACCAAATTTATTTTAAACCTTATGGTTTGTTTTTTAAATCTATTCTTCAAAATTTTACACAAATTTTCACACAGAATATTCAAACAAATAAACTTCTTTCAACTATACAAGTTAATAGTATTTTCTCAAACGATACCCGATTTGACAGGGT
>CAIVPY010000230.1 GCA_903907885.1 uncultured Bacteroidota bacterium | reverse complement strand
CGAAGTTGTTGCTCCAATTATATTAGTCCAAGGCGCAGAACCTGTTGGAGATGATTGCCATTGATATGATATCCCAGTTCCTATTGATAAACCAGTCGCATTTAATGTAAAATTAGTTCCTGAACAACCTGTTGTTGATGATATTGTTGAAGTACCAGCATTTGGTGTTCCACTACAAACAACAGCTGGTGTATATACCAGTGAAATATTATCTATTGCACCATATGCATGAGGACTGACAGCATCACATTTAAAAGTAAAGATTAGATTATTTGTATTACCAGCATATGTATTTGGGATAGTAATAGAAACACTAGTATATGTAGCATATGCTGATACACCAGGATACTCTCCACCTAATTGTCCAGTTACTTCTTGTGTACCATAAACAGGAATATTTGTATTTAAAAAAACTTTTAGAAAATCCCAACTAGCATCAAGTGTTGCTTGCTTATATGTAAATGATAGTTGGATATTTGTGGCACCTATAGGTATAGAAACACTTCTATAAAAATGAACCACTCTTGAGGCAGTATTTGCTCCTACATTTATTGTACTATTTCCAATAAATGCTGAACGATTTCCTGTAAATCCAACTTGTCCGGTTCCACAATACCAAACTCTATTAGTAATTGTGCTATTAACAACTGTCCATCCATTAGCAGCAAATGTTGCACCTGTTTCAAATCCACCATCACCAGTTGGTGATATAACAGTAACTTGTCCAAAAGAAACAAATGTAATCAGATACAATATTAAAGATATAAATACTTTTTTCATTTTCATTAGTTTTTAATTTTATTATGTTTAATCCATTGCTCTTTTGCAATCTTATAAAAGAAAACAGAGTTTTCAAAATTTAAAGTTTTATCAAATTTATGATATTCAATAAACCTTGGGTAATACGGATTTTCCTCATACCATGAGTATAAAGATTTTTCCCATTCTTTTACAGTAAGTGTCATTCTCAGAGGAGCATGTGGGTGTTTAGAAATATATTTACCAATTTCATGTTCGGTTCCATTTATTGGATAGGATGGATCTAAATATTTCACCTTTGAAATAATTTCCATTTCTATACGATCTCGTATTTTGGACTCATTATTAATGTCCTGTCCGTAAGAAATCACACTTAAAAGTATGATTCCAATTGTTAATATTAGTTTTCTCATTTTCTTTATTTTATATGTTCTATATCTTTCCAAATACCATCTTCTGAAAGTGTTGCAGAGTGTTTAATTGTGTCACCATTTTCAATCACATCAAAATAAAGTGTAGCATTATCTTTATCTATGACTGGATTTATTTCATCTTCTTTAGAATTGATATTCTTTCCTAGATTTCTGGCTTTCCCCCATTCACCACTCTCTAATTTATCAGCACAATAAATATCAGTACCTCCAAACCCATCTGGTTTAACAACAGAAAAATAGATTGTTTGTTTATCAGTTGTCATTGATCCACTAATATCCTTATCAGTTATTAGACTCATTGAGGTTAATGTAAAAAAAGCAAAGCAAAATATAAATCTCTTCTTCATAGTTAATTTTTTAATAATCATGGCAAT
>CAIVPY010000229.1 GCA_903907885.1 uncultured Bacteroidota bacterium | reverse complement strand
AGTTATGCTTATCTGAAACCAATTTGGCATTTCGTATTTCAAATGTTGAGTTTTCTTTCACCCACACTTTTCCTTCGCCAATCAATGGCAAACTCAAATGAGCCAAAGGCGCCAAATCGCCACTGGCACCCAATGAACCCAATTCGTACACCACTGGAAGGATGTTGTTATTAAAGAAATATATCAATCGCTCAACAGTGGCTAATTGCGCAGCCGAATGCCCATAAGACAAGGATTGCACTTTTAACAAAAGCATCAATTTCACAATTTCGTGTGGCACCAAATCACCCGTTCCGCATGCATGACTTAGCAAAAGGTTTTCTTGCAATTGCTCCAAATTATCATTGCTGATTTTGGTGCTATGCAAACTTCCAAAACCTGTGTTGATGCCATAAATAGGTTTGTCGTTATTGGCAAGTTTGGCATCAAGGTAATTTCTGCATTTTTCAATACGTGCCTTGGCATCATCACTCAAACTAATTTCTTTATTGTTCTTGATGATGTCTTTAATTTCGGCTATGCTTACGTGGGTGGTAATTTTGTACATATATTGGTTGATGGTTGTTTGTTGGCTTTGTTAGGAAGCCATCCAATTATTGTTTTTATTAAATTTATTATCTGTTAATTCTTTAATCTTTCAATCATTTCTCCTATGCTCATCAACTCTTGTTTACTTTCGTTAAGGTCTTTGAACATAAATTTCTGTTGAGCTATTTCATCTGTACCTGCAACAGCGGCAAAAGGGATATTGAGTTTGTTGGCAAAATCCAATTGCTTGCCAATTTTCTTCACCACATCAGGATAAATTTGAGAAGCAAGACCAGCATTACGCAGGGCTGTTACCCCTTGCAAGGCATAGGCTTGACTGGCTTCATCAAAATAGCAAAACAACACTTTGGTATGACTGCCTTGGGTATCTGTTGGAAACAATTTCAACTCTTCCAACACATCATAAATCCTATCCAAGCCGAATGAAATACCTACACCTGACACACCATCTAAACCAAAAATACCCGTAAGATTATCATAACGTCCGCCACCGCCAATGCTACTTTTGAGGGTACCTTCTAATGCTGCTACTTCAAATATACAGCCTGTGTAATATGATAAACCTCTTGCTAAGGAAAAGTCAATTTTCAGATGTATTGATTTATTGATTTGTTGTAAGTTGTTTAATACAAATTCTAATTCATCTATACCTTTCAATCCTTCAACTGATGATTGCAATTTTGATTTCAGACTTTGAAGCATTTCTTTATCCTCACCTTTGGTAGTAATGATTTCGAATAAACTTGATATTTCAATTTCCGAAAAACCCAAAGCAGATAACTCTTTTGAAACGCCATCTGTTCCAATTTTATCCAATTTATCTATGGCAACAGCAATGGTTTGCAAATGCTCTACTCCTTTTACAACTTCAGCAATACCAGCTAATATTTTTCGATTGTTAATTTTTATTTCAACATGAACGCCTAAACCCTTAAACACCTCATCATATATCTGAATCAAATCCAATTCATTCAACAAACTATCACTACCTACCACATCTGCATCACATTGCCAAAATTCACGATAACGACCTTTTTGAGGTCTATCTGCACGCCACACAGGTTGCATTTGGTAGCGTTTAAAAGGAAAAGTAATTTCGTTTCTATTCATCACCACATAACGAGCGAAGGGAACAGTAAGGTCGTAGCGGAGGCCTTTCTCTGATAAATAATTAACTTTAAAATAATTATTAATAGTTTTTTTTAATTTACTTTCATCATCTGGGAATTGGTAATCATCCTCTGCAACTTTATCAACAATATTGACTTCAACTAATTCCTGTAAGAATTGATTCATAAACTCCTCAGATTTAAAATAGCTTAGGTAATCACCACTGTTCAACACCTTAAACAATAATTTATCTCCCTCATCACCATATTTGCCAGTAAGGGTAGATAGGTTTTCCATCGTAGGTGTTTCAATGGGCATAAAGCCGTATTTGATAAAAACCTTTTCGATGGTATTTAAAATATATTTTCGCTTAGCTACTTCTTGCGGGCCAAAATCGCGTGTGCCTTTGGGAATGCTTGGTTTTTCTTTTGCCATAATCAGTAGGCAAAGTAAAGCTAGTAAGGGCA
The DNA here is from genome assembly GCA_903907885.1 of uncultured Bacteroidota bacterium. GTDB lineage: Bacteria > Bacteroidota > Bacteroidia > UKL13-3 > UKL13-3 > RGVD01. Next base: position 352 of record CAIVPY010000229.1, on the reverse strand, counting down.
GGTTTCAAAATAATATCAGTGAACTTTGTCAGTTAGTAGCGAATAGTAATCAGTTATCAAAACCCTCTCATCATTTCTTCTAACTCAGCTTCGGTATGTACCAATACCTCACGGGCTTTGCTACCTTTAAATGGCCCTACAATACCCGCTTTTTCCAATTGGTCTATCAGTCGGCCTGCGCGGTTGTAGCCTAAGTTAAGCTTGCGTTGTATCAATGAAGTAGAACCTTGTTGGTGAACAACAATCAAACGTGCAGCTTCTTCAAACAAGTCATCTCGATTGCTGCTATCAAAACCATCACCACCCCCAAAATCCTCACCATCAATTTTTACTTCTGGTAACAAATAAGGTT
>CAIVPY010000228.1 GCA_903907885.1 uncultured Bacteroidota bacterium | reverse complement strand
TTAATATTCATAAATCACAAATAGAGTACAAAAATATAAAACTCTAACACTCTTATATGAAAAGGGTTTAAGTATTAATATTATTTAATATACAAAAGCGGTTATTTATAGGATAATTTAACCTATATAGATAGCCAAGAAGTCCCTGGTACTAAATATTATTTTTTTTCAAATACCTGCTTATAGGCTGCTTCTACTTCCTCTTTCACCGATATAGGGAGTTCAATATCGGGGCTAAAAACCAAGGCTACCTTACCATCGACATACCCAAAAACAATAGCATCCATCAAAGGGTTTTCTTCATTAAACATTTTGTATTTTCGTTCTATTTTTTCAACCGATTCTGAGAAAACTTCAAATTTAGAATCGTATAGGTTGTTAATGTTTGCTAAGTCTATCATGCTGTAAAAGTGTTTTTTAGGTATATGTAATGAGGTCGTAATATCATTCAATCAGCCTTTCTTACCCATTACGCTAATGTGGTAAAGGTATACCAAAATAAAAACAAAGCCTATTCCGAAAAAGATTAATGCATAGGGTTTTAGTATCCATTGATAAAAATCAAAAAGCATCCAAAGGCTATTGGCACATATCCAACATAGCACAGCTAAATTGGGCAACAAATTATTAAGTTCTTTCTTAGAAATATAACACACATAGGCTGCCATAACAATTGTGGGCAAAACCATAAAGGTGCCAATTGGCTTTATGTCCATCATCCAACAGCAGTCTTTTATCAGCCACAACAACACATGTAGGTTTTCACTTTTTCGTATCTTCTCTGTCATGGCTTATTTCTTCTCTAGCCTTTCACTAAGTCTTTCGATGATATGTGGCCAATAATAGGTTTTATAAAAATCATCAGGGATGTTATAGCTTTTACCGCTCTTTACATGAGCTATTACTTTTTCGGTAAATGCATTCCAATTGAGGTTGGTTGATATTTGGAGGTTGTTACCACATACATTGGCATCAATTCCCTCTGCTCCAGTTTGAGTTGATATCACCGTTTGGCTGCGTGACAATGTGTCAATGGCTTTGGTTTTAACACCACCTCCACTCAAAATAGGGTTTATCATCACATCACTGCCATCTATATATTCGTTTATATCATCTACAAAACCCAAGTATTGTATTTCTGATTTGCCATTTAATTTTTGTCTGATGTTTTCAGGAAGGTTTTTGCCACAAATCAGTATCATAAACTTTTGATTTTTTTCAATTAACCTTGGGTAAATTTCATCTGCAATAAAAGCCACAGCTTCGTAATTGGGTTGGTAGCTTAAAGTTGAAAAAAACAAAATAATGCTTTTGTCAGACTCAATAGAATGTCTTTGTTGCAGCGCTTGTTTGGAGCTGCTATTTATGTTTGGTCTGCTTTTAATTTCAATGCCATAAGGACACAAAAAGGTTTTGGAAGGATGAATATAAAACTCATCAATGGCTTTTGCTTGGTCCACATCACTCACAAAAATGACCAAATCAGACATGCGATACACGAACTTTTCATACATATACAAAAGAGTCCACCATGATTTGCCCATGCTCTTAAATCGAAGGTATTCGATGTTGTTACTGCGCAAATAGATTTTTTTACGTGTAAAGATTTTAATGAAAGGCATTAGCCAACCTAGCCATGGTTGATCAAAAAACACATAATCGGCTTGAGTTTGTTTTATAAGTTTGAGAATGGTAAAAATCAAACCCAGATTCATGTATCGCCAAGCTTTGAAACGCATGCCGAAAATTAACTTGAAGTGCAAACTTTCAGGTTTGTAATTTTGGCTATAAGGGTCAACAGTGAATACCGTAACTTGATGCTGCTGGGCTGTATAGTTCAGTATATTCATTGTCGATATTTCACCCCCTGTGGTGGCTGGCAAAAAAGGAAATGAAATAATGGCGAGTATGTTTTTGGGTGAATTCACTCATACAAATATAGGATTTGTATGATTTTCTAGTGAATTGTTATGCTATCTTTTTCTTGATTTTGTTATAGTCTCGTTATAGTTTCATTCGTTAATCTATTGAAAATGCCTACTTTTGCAGCGAGATAGAAAGATAAAATGGCCGAATCAAATTTTGTAGATTATGTGAAAATATGTTGTCGTACGGGTAAAGGTGGGGCAGGAGCCGTGCACCTACACCGCGATAAACGCACTGCCATGGGCGGCCCTGATGGAGGAGATGGTGGAAGAGCAGGACATATAATTTTGCGTGGCAATAGTAATATGTGGACTTTGCTACATTTAAAATACCGAAAGCATATTCTTGCCCAACCAGGCGGAAATGGTGATGCTGGTAGGCGCTCTGGTGCTGACGGCAAAGATGAGATATTGGATGTGCCTTTAGGTACAGTGGCACGTGATGCAGAAACAGGTGAGTTTCTTTTTGAAGTGACCAAAGATGGAGAGCAACATGTTTTGCTTCGTGGAGGTAGAGGAGGATTGGGAAATCATAACTTTAAAAATTCGGTTAATCAAACACCAAGATTTGCTCAACCAGGAGAAGATGGCAAAGAGGAATGGAAAATATTAGAATTAAAAGTATTGGCAGATGTTGGCTTGGTAGGATTTCCGAACGCAGGAAAATCAACCCTATTGTCTGTTATTACAGCTGCTAAGCCCGAAATTGCAGACTATCCATTTACTACTATTGTACCCAATTTAGGCATTGTTCAATATCGTGATTACAAATCATTTGTAGTGGCAGATATTCCAGGAATCATAGAAGGTGCTCATGAAGGTAAAGGTTTAGGAACAAGATTTTTAAGGCATATTGAGCGTAATGCTACATTGCTTTTTATGGTACCTGCTACTTCTGAAAATATAAAAGTTGAATATAATATTTTGTTGAAAGAATTGAAGCTCTACAATAAAGAATTGGCAGATAAAAAGAGATTGTTGGCTATAACCAAGTGCGATTTGCTGAATGAAGAAGAATTGGTTGCTTTGAAAAAAGGTTTACCTCGTATTCCGAATATTTTTATTAGTTCGGCCACCAATCAATCCATTGATAAACTAAAGGATAAACTTTGGGATATGATTAATGACTGATAATAATTACTTAAAATATTGTCTTTATTAATCTTTTAATGCTACATTTGAGGCTTCAAAAAACACTAATAAATAATGAGTACACCACAAACAGGAACTGTAAAGTTCTTCAACAAAGAAAAAGGTTTTGGATTTATCAAGCATGATAATTCGAACGAAGAAACATTTGTACACCAATCAGGTTTAATTCACGAAATTCAAGAAAACGACCGTGTACAATTTATCTTAGAAAAAGGTAAAAAAGGCATGAATGCTGTTAATGTAGAGCGTATCTAAAATTAACAAAACACACAAGTATATTTTAATATCACTTTTGTAAAGATTTAAAAGGCGTTGGTAAACTTATTGTTTATCAACGCTTTTTTGTTTTACGTTTGTTATAAATTGTATATTTTTCGCCACAAACCAAAATATCATTATGATTAAACAAACTACAAAATCTAAATTAATAGCTATTGTTTTTACAATTATAGCGTTAATTTTCTCTAACGACATTTTTACCAATGCCTCAAACCCTCCCTCGAATGCTACTAATGCACCAGGCGAAGGAAATTGTACCAGTTGCCACACTGGTACTGCTATTAGCAGTGGTACAGCTTGGAGTTCTATTAACATGTCGGGATTGCCTGCAACGTATGTTCCAGGGACAAATTATGCTTTAACTTTAAATGGTTCTAGTGCGGCAACTGTTAAAAATGGATTTGAATTAACGGTTTTAAATAGTAGTAATAACTCTACGGGAACACTAACAGCAGGTACAGGTTCTTCTACAGCTACTTCAACAAGGGTTTATTTAAAACAAACGACTTCATCAGTTAGCAGTTGGTCGTTCAATTGGACTGCTCCTGTTGCTGGAACGGGTACAGTTAC
>CAIVPY010000227.1 GCA_903907885.1 uncultured Bacteroidota bacterium | reverse complement strand
CAACACATCAATATTATTGATAAAAATGGAATATTGATTATGTAAATTTATTTGCGATTTGATTGGAGTTCAATGGATGTAAGTACAGTATTTGACTTTTCTTTAGCATCATAATTCAATACCGTTTCCGGTATGTTATCAATTGTTCCAAAACCCTTAATTAGCTTTTGACTAATCCCAACGCACAATGCGACATATAGCAACAACATCATAATTAATAGTTTTGTACGTCTACTTTTCATATAATATTAAAGACTTGTGTTTTATTTGACATTGTATATATATTTTTCGTTGCAAGATTAAAGACAATTGTAAAAAATAAATTTACTTTGTGTTATCTTTTCATCATCATTATATGTACAAAATATTGATTTACTTAACCAATCGAACATTCAATTAGTTTATGAGATTACTTAAAAAAATTGCTTTAATTTTATTATCCTTAGCACTTATAGTTGAAATTGCCATTTTTGTTAGTGGCAAAACATTTTTAAACAAAGCATTAGCCATGACTGTTTTTAGCGGCAAGCTGAGCCCAGACATAGATGAGCTGAATATGTTCGACAAAAGGGAAATAAAAAATGCCTCACCTCAAGCATGGCCTGTATCATCAACTTATGGCACATTAAAAGCCGATGTTGATTTATTGAAAAAATGTGAGGAGTACAAAACGGTTGCCTTTTTGGTAATTAAAAATGATTCTATTTCCTTTGAAAAATATTGGGAGAATTATGATAAGGATAGTTATAGTAACGCTTTCAGCATGGCAAAAAGCTTTACATCCGCTTTAATAGGTGTGGCTTTAAAAGAAGGTAAAATAAAAACTATTGATGAGAAAGTTGGTAATTACTTACCCGAATTCAGAGAAGGCGAAAAATCCAATATAACCATTAGGCATCTTTTAACCATGAGTAGTGGTTTAGCATTTGATGAAACGTACTCAAGTCCTTGGGCTTGGCCCAGCGAAGCCTATTACGGAGCTGATGTAAATGGTATTACCATTAATGTGAAACCAGCTACAGAACCAGGTAAAATATGGTATTATAAAGGTGGCGACAGCCAATTGTTAGGAATGATTCTAAAAAGAATTACAGGTAAAAACATAGCCGACTACGCTTCAGAAAAACTATGGAAGCCCATGGGGGCTGAATTGCCCGCTTATTGGAGTTTGGATGAAAAAGGTATGGAAAAAGTTAGCTGTTGTTGGTATTCCAATGCCCGTGATTATGCTCGTTTTGCTAAGTTGTATATGAATTATGGTAATTGGAATGGCACACAACTCATAGATAGTAGCTACATAGCGGAATCAATAATAGCGGCACCTTTGAAAGATAGGGATGGAAAAGATAATGATAAATATGGTTTTCAATGGTGGGTTATGAAGCACAAAGGACACGATATTTTCTATTGCAGAGGTATACGCGGACAATACATTTTTGCTATACCTGATGAAAAAATGATTGTGGTGAGACTAGGCCATAAGCGGGCTTCGAAAAAAGGAGATGAGTTACCAGAAGACATTTATGTTTATTTGGATGCTGCTATGAGTCTCAAATAAGTATTTGAATTACTTAGAAGTTAAACTTGGGCTAACCATTCGAAGGTAAAAATATCCTAAAAGGCCTGCAACTAACGAAGCTAATAGAATCATTAGTTTGGAATTATTTATGATATCATGGTTATCGAATGCTAAAAGTGTAATAAAAATTGACATGGTAAAACCAATTCCACCTAGAATTCCTGCACCAAAAATTTGTTTCCAATTTATATCTTCAGGAAGTCTGCACCAACCAACTAATACAGCAACATAGCTAAACAATAGTATTCCCAATGGTTTACCAATTATTAAACCAAGGGCAATCCCTAAACTATTGGGCTCTGTCAAAACACGGGTTATGTCTGTTTGAATAATAATAGCAGTATTTGCTAATGCGAACAAAGGCAAAATCAAATAGGCAACAGGTTTATGCAAAAAATATTGCAATTTAATAGATATAGATGATTCATCGCCTTTATCAAACGGTATAGCAAAAGCCAACAAAACACCAGTGATGGTTGCATGAATACCCGAATGCAACATAAAATACCACATGCAAACACCCCCAATCAAATACGGAATGAGAGAATATACTTTTAGTCTATTAAGAATTAATAATAAACCAAAAATTCCTAATGATATCAATAGGTTTGACCAAATGATACTTCCTGTATAAAATATAGCAATTACCAATATAGCTCCTAAATCATCAATCACAGCCAAAGCAGTAAGAAACACCTTGAGTGATGCTGGAATTCTATTTCCAAGTAAAGATAATATACCTAAAGCAAAGGCTAT
>CAIVPY010000226.1 GCA_903907885.1 uncultured Bacteroidota bacterium | reverse complement strand
TCTCCCGACCGACAACATTTTATTTGTTCGAGTTTAAACTCTTTTTAAATTTGTTCATTCGCAGTCAGCAAGGCTAAACAAGGCTAGAAAAAGTTGAGATGGGCACGAGCGAGCAACGCCATATCTTCACACAACGCTCGCACCAGCTTTGGAGAACATTTATTATCCGAAAATAATATCAAGTATTTTCATTAATATCTTTGTCGGATAATAAAGAATATAGTCCGTTATCTTATATAACCATTCGCTTTCAACATTGCATTTTTTTGCAATAATTTTAATTAAAAAAGCAGTTGGTATAATCATTAAAGCAGTTAATAAGTAATCTTGTGATTTAATTGATATTATTATGTATGCTATGTTAGCCATACATGCAATAATTAGCCATAAAAGTGCATTAATTTGCCACATTGTTTTATTATCATCATCTTCTTTATTCTTTTTAAAATCACTTATTATGGGTTTTGAAATTTCAACTTTTTCACTTTCAACTTGATTTTTTTGATTTACATTTTACCTCTGAATTTTTCTTTAAAATGCGGTTTGATAACAAATTCATATAGTACAAAAATGCCTCCAGCCAATCCTCCAATAATAATTTTTGCTAATATTTCACTATTCATTTTGATTCATTATTAAGTGTCTATTTTTGACACTACTATTTGTTGTAAACTTTATAAATTGAAAGCAATTGTATCACTAGAGGTAAAGCCGTATATACAATTTTATGCCATTGGGTAAACTTGTCAGATTTCCATAAATGATAAACACCGAATGGATATCCTGTTATTAGTCCGATTGACATACCTCCTGTGCAACATAAAGCAATGATATATGTTTTTTTTTCATACCATTTTTCGGAAATTTCGTTATTATTTTCCATATAAAGAATATTTGAATTAAAAGACAAAAGTATCAAATTTGAGCTTTTTAAGCAAGCTATTTCTTTCGTATTTGTCAAATGTGTCAAATAAGAGAAGTAAATATGTTAATGATATGAAAGTGATTGACTTTCTATCCAAACGTATTCGAGAACTTCGTAAAGAAAAAAATCTAACACAAGAAGATTTAGTAGATAAGGCTGAAATAGGAATAGCTCAACTAAAAAGAATTGAAAACGGTACTGTTAACACGAGTGTATCAAGTGTATATAGAATTGCAACCGCACTTAATATTACGGTTACAGAATTATTTGAAGGTATTTAAATACAACTCAGCAGTCGCTCGGCTAAAGCCGATTGACTATTATGAAAATGGCATCTTGCAAAAAGAATTTGCATAAAATCGGTGTTTTTACCGAACGCTAAAACATTTAAGCTTTCCCCATCCTCTCCGTTCCAAAGTCAATTATCTTGTCTATAAACTCATAAGGCTTGTAGCCGTTCAGAGCGCATTGGTGGAAGATAGCCGTAGCAGGTGTCATGCCCGGCAAAGAGTTAATTTCTATAATCACCACCTCCACTTTGTTCTTATCAAAAATTTTTACAAAGGCATCAATACGGCAATAGCCTTCTACGTTCAAAACTTTGGCGGTTTTCTTCAACTCATCTTGCACCTTTTTGCTTATCTCTTGTTGGGCTTTGGCATTTTTGCTAAAACGGCTTGGCGTTATGTTTTGCCCTTGTCCTGCCAAGAATTTTTCTTCTAATGAAAGAATTTCGCCCTCTGCCAAGGTTTCGCTTGGTTCAAACATTTCATATTGTAGTTTGCCTTTTTTATAGTGTGTAAGTAAGCCTCCTGTTACTTCCAAAAAGTGTTTGGCATTGCCTTTCTCTACAAATTTCTCCACCAAGAAATAGGCTTTTCTTGGAAACTCTTCTTTAGGTTTTAATCCCAATTTTTCACTTAACAAAGCATCCATTAAATCGGATGCTCTAAAAACACCTTCAGCATAATTAATCAAATCATCTTGTGTCTTTATTTTCTTCACAGCACTGCTACAGCCATCATCAGCGGGTTTGGCAATAAGCGGATAACCTATCTTCTCAACTTGTTTAATTACTGCTGCTTTATCTTTCTTCCACTTATCCATGTGCACCAACATGTGTTCTGCTACACGTATACCATTTTTCTTCAGCAGCTCATTGGTGTCGTATTTATTAATGGTT
>CAIVPY010000225.1 GCA_903907885.1 uncultured Bacteroidota bacterium | reverse complement strand
TTAACTATGAAAAAACTAACCTCTTTTCTCTTTAATACGGGCTGCTTTACCAGTAAGTGCACGTAGGTAGAATAAACGTGCTCTACGCACTTTACCACGGCTCATTACTTCAATTTTATCGATATTAGCGCTGTATAACGGAAAAATACGCTCAACACCTACACCATTACTTACTTTACGTACAGTAAAAGTTTCGCTGATTCCTGAATTTCTACGTTGTAAACAAACACCTTGGTATTGCTGAATACGCTCTTTTGCACCCTCGCGGATTTTGTAATATACGTTTATTGTATCACCTGATTTGAATTCAGGGAATGTTTTATTAGCTGTAAATTCTTGTTCTACTAATTTTATTGCGTCCATAATACCTTGTTATTTTTCTTAAAAACGGGAGTGCGAAAGTATAGCTTATTTTCTAAAATACAAACACCGGATAAAAAAATGTATAAAATGCATTTTCACACCACTGATACTATAAATGTATACACTCACCATATGCTTGTGCAGCCGCTTCCATAATGGCTTCGCTCATGGTTGGATGAGGGTGAACAGATTTAATTATTTCTATGCCTGTGGTTTCTAATTTGCGAGCTACCACTACCTCGGCAATCATTTCGGTTACATTGGCGCCCACCATGTGTGCTCCTAAAAACTCACCATATTTAGCATCAAAAATCAATTTGATAAATCCTTCTTTGGCTCCTGCTGCACTGGCTTTTCCGCTAGCACTGAAAGGGAATTTACCCACTTTCAATTCATAACCTGCCTCTTTAGCCGCTTTTTCTGTGTAACCCACAGAGGCAACTTCAGGACTGCAATAAGTACAACCTGGTATGTTATTGTAGTTCAATGGCTCTGGGTGATGACCTGCAATTTTCTCAACGCAGATGATACCCTCTGCACTGGCAACGTGCGCAAGTGCTTGACCTTTAACGATGTCACCAATAGCATACACACCTTTTACATTGGTTTGGTAATAATCATCCACCAATACTTTGCCTTTATCGGTTTTCACACCCAATGTTTCAAGACCTAAGCCCTCAAGATTGGTTTGAATACCTACTGCAGAAAGAACAACATCACATTCCATTTCTTTGATACCTTCAGCTGTTTTGATTTTTACTTTGCAACCCACTCCACTTGTATCTACCGACTCAACCGAAGCAGAAGTCATGATATCGATACCAGATTTTTTGAAAGCTTTAGCCACTTCTTTTGATGAATCTTCATCTTCAACAGGAAGGATATTTGGCAAAAACTCTACGATGGTAACTTTGGTACCCATGTTATTGTAGAAATAGGCAAACTCGCAACCAATGGCTCCGCTACCCATCACAATCATGCTTTTAGGCTGACTAGGCATTACCATGGCTTCGCGGTATCCGATTACTTTTTTACCGTCCAATTTAATATTTGGCAATTCGCGGCTTCTTGCACCTGTAGCCAGTATAATATGTTTGGCTTCGTGAATGGCTTTTGCACCTTCAACATCGGTAACTTCTACTTTACCTGCAGAAACCAATTTTCCAAAACCTGCAATCACATCAATTTTGTTCTTTTTCATCAAAAAGGCAATTCCTTTGCTCATTCCATCTGCCACACCACGGCTGCGTTTTACCACAGCACCAAAGTCGTGTGAAGCTCCACTTACGTTAATTCCGTATTCAGATGCATGTTTTATATACTCAAAAACTTGGGCTGATTTCAATAAAGCTTTGGTTGGAATACAACCCCAGTTAAGGCAAACACCGCCTAATTCGGATTTTTCAACTATGGCAGTTTTTAATCCTAACTGACTTGCTCTGATGGCAGCTACGTAGCCACCTGGGCCGCTACCTATTATTATTAAATCGTAATTCATAATTTTCGTTTTGGGTTCGCAAAATACATAAATTTATGTATTAGCTATAAGCGAAATTATTTTCGCATTTGTATTCTTAACCATTACATTTGATTAAAGTTTAAAACCATGAAAAAGTTCATTTTCGTTTTCGTACCCTTCATTGCCAATGCCACTCCAGGTGTTGCAGCTAATAAGGAATTATTGTATTTTGAACTCTTTGTCCTTTCAGCCATTGGGTTTTGGCTTGGAGGCGAACAACTAGTAAAATGGGTGATTTCTAAAATTAAATACAAACTACATCGCCCAAAAAGCCACGAGAGTCAAAGTGTAAAACTAGATAAGTAGCCTAATTGATTTGTGTGATAAGAATACAAATAGACTGTAATTAATATTAATTTAGAATTAATAATATTATAGTAGTTGATGCTTTCAAAGCACATTAAATATTATTTAAGTTATTCCATGTTGGAATGGAATCAACAGCAAAATATTTATTTTGTTCTTTGTTAAATTTGCAAATCAAATGTTGTATACCATTGCTTATAAATAAATAGTCAACCTTAAATTGAGTATTATACAATGCAATTTGATTTAGTGATTCTTGGGTCAGTTTAATGTCGGGTGCCTTACATTCAATTAGCATTACGGGTGTAGTAAGTTTATTAAACACCAACACATCGAAGCGTTTTTTTAAATGATTTACCTTGATTTGTTTTTCAACGCTTATTAAAGATATAGGATATTGATTATCTATTAAAAATTTTACTATATGTTGTCTAACCCATTCTTCAGGAGTGAGCATTACATACTTTTTTCGAATGATATCGAAAATATACGTTTTGCCTTCAATATCACTTATCCGAAAATCGTAAGTAGGAAAATTTAATTGCACAAGCACGAATAAAATCAATATTAATATATCATATTGTTAGTTTTTCACACACTTGGTTGATTAATTTGTTTGATATAGTGCAAAAGCTTCGATTATTTGCGCTCGTGTCAGAAAATATAGATTTTCAAAAAATCATGCAAGATCTTAAAAGTAAAAGGTTTGCACCCATTTATATTTTAAGTGGTGATGAGTTTTATTTCATTGATGAATTAAGCGATTATATTGAGAAAAACGCATTAACCGATGCTGAAAAAGGTTTTAATCAAATGGTGGTTTATGCCAAAGACACTGAAATAAAGCAAGTAGTTGAAAGTGCTAGACGTTTTCCAATGATGGCTAATTATCAGGTGATAATATTAAAAGAAGCACAGGTATATAAAAACTTAGACGATTTTGAGCAATATTTTGAAAAACCTGTTCCTTCAACCATTTTAGTCATTAGTCTTAAAGGAAAGAAATTAGACAAAAGAACAAAGCTATATAAGTTTGCGTCAAAGCACATTATTTTTGAGAGTAAAAAATTATACGAGAATCAATTACCTAAATGGATAATGAAATATTTATCCGACAAAGGCTTTTCAATTAATGAAAAATCGGCAGCATTGATTGCAGATTCTTTAGGCAGTGATTTAAGTAAAATAAGTAATGAATTGGAGAAATTACTTATCAATAAAAACAAAGATAAAACTATAACCGATGCTGATGTTGAAGCCAATATTGGAATTAGTAGAGAGTTTAATAGCTTTGAATTAATAAGTGCTATTTGTGCAAGAAATACAGCACGAAGTTTTTATATTAACCAAAGGTTAAGCAAATCAAAAGAATTTTCGATAATTCCTTTTTTAACTCAATTGTGCAACTTATTGAGCAAATCATATATACTTAGTAAAAGTAAAGCCAGTGAGAAAAAAGCCATTGAAATGGCACTAGGCTTGAATTATTTTCAAGCACAAGATGTTTCAAATGCGATTAAAAACTACACATCAGACAAAATTGAGAGGATGTTAAGACTTTGTGCTGAGTATGATTTAAAAAGCAAAGGAATTGGTTCTGCCACAAATAGTGATAGTGCTTTGATGCAAGAACTACTAGTTAAAATTTTTTAACAATTCACAAAAACTTTTATTTTATAAACTTTATTCTACATTTGACAAAATGAATTTAAAAATAAACAAAATAACATAATATGAGAAAAATGTACCTAATAGGCTTTATGGCAATAGCCTCTGCATCCTTTGCACAAGCCCCTAAAACGAGTAATCCTGTTGAATACAGGAAGATTGCTCCAACGGATTGTTTTTTTTCTACTGCTGCAAAACAGGAAATTCCTAGAGTAATCAAAAGAGCGAAATTAAATAAAATCTCTAAAGCTACTATCATAGGAACAACTCAATGTGATTTACAGACCAACGGATCTGTTTATAGCAGGTTACAGGTTTTTCCTGATGGTAAAATGTCGGCAACTTGGACACTTTCATCTGATGGTCCAGATGCTAATTATGTTACAAGAGGTTCGGCATATCAACATTTTAATGGCACTACTTGGTTACCTGCAAATCAGGTATCTGCTCGCATTGAACCAGAACGTACAGGTTTTCCTTGTTATGCATTCAACCCAACTACTAATGAGGAGATTATTATGTCTCATATTGTAAAAGCCTCAGGAACTGCAAATGCGGCTGCTACAGCAGGTTTAATGATGAATACAAAAGCGGGTATTGGGCCAGGTGCACAATGGGATAGTAAACAAGTTTTATTTGATGGTAATATAGCTATTCCTTCAGTTTTGTGGAATAGAACTGCTGTTTCAGGTGATTATATGATTGTTATAGCTAATTATAGTGACTCATCAAGTACAGGTCCACAAAAGCAAAGAGTTAGAAAAAGCGGTGTACCGGCACCTTTAGTATATTCAAGGTATAAAATTTCTACAAAATCTTGGGAAGTTGTAAATCAAACATTACCTGGCTACGATTCAACAAGATATAATGGGGGTAGTGCTGATAATTATAGTATGGATGCTAGAGGAAATGAAGTTGCTATTTTGGCTTGTGATCTTTCAGATGATATCGCTTTATGGAGGTCTTCAAACAACGGTGCTAATTGGACTAAGACCATAGTTTTGGCTAACCCATTAGCAGGTGTGAAATTGCCTAATAATACAAAGTTTAGTAAGACCTTTACTGCGGACGGAAGTTGTTTCGTAGTGCTTGATAGTTCAAACAAAGCACATTGTTTTTGGGGAAGAGGTGCAATTCAAGATGATGATACAACAAATACAACGTATTCTTATTTCCCTAGTGAAAATAATATAGATTATTGGTATGAAGGAAGACCTTCTGTTCTTCCTGATTCGATTGCACATTCTGGTGATGGACTTGCTATTTCATTTGCTACTACTGTGCATGATAGGATTAGATATGGCAATTCGAGTTCTACAACTATGCCAAGTGCTACTGTAGCTCCTGATGGAACCATTTATTTGCTTTTTTCAAGTATAACCGATGATCCAAATATTGATGATGGTAACGGTGGAACTTACAGAAATATTTATTTGACTTTCTCTAAAGATAATGGTTTAACATGGGCTGACTCTGCCTTTAATGCCTCTAGTTTTATTGGCATAGGTGAAGAACACATGTTTGCAAGCATTGCTAAAACGGTAGATAATTCTATTCATTTTACTTTTTTACAAAGCGCCATTAATGGACAATATACTTCAACCAATAACTCGGGTAAAACAGGTGATTTTAATATTTATTATGTAAATATTCCTGTTGCAGATATTATGTCAAAAGTAGTTGGTGTAAAGGAATTGAAAAATAATGTGGTTGAAGTAGGACAAAATTACCCTAACCCTTCAAATGGTTCAACGGTAATACCTGTTAACTTCAAACAAGCAGGCGATGCAACTGTTACAGTTACCAATCTTATTGGTCAAGTTGTTTACAGCAAAACTTTCACTAATAATTCAATAGGTTTGAATAATATAGAGATTAACATAAATAATGCGAATGCTGGTGTTTATATTTATTCAGTAGAAACTGAAGG
>CAIVPY010000224.1 GCA_903907885.1 uncultured Bacteroidota bacterium | reverse complement strand
TGTTTTTTGTGAAATTAGTAGGGCTACTACATGCTGCTATTAAGCTTAATGCAGACAGACCACATACTATTTGTTTAATACCTCTCATAATAATTTATTAAGTTTTTATAAATTTGTGGCGCAAGTATAAGATATTTACAAAAAAAATCCTTAAATAATTACCAACTTGTATATAATTAAAATAAAAGGTGTTGCTAAAATTCCAGACTATGTTCAGGTACGTGACGAAAACTTCAGTTTAATCTGCTACACCCGAACAGACAGGCCCGAAAAGGCTTTAGAGAAATGCGGCTTGGGAAGCAGTATAGATTATATTAAAACTTTAATCAAACAAATACCTTTTGGTGAGATGACAAAATTAGAAATTACATGAATAACAAAATCGTAATAAAGCTTGAAAATGCTGCTATATTTCAGCAAAATAACCTGATATTATCTGATATAAATTTCGAAATGTATGAAGGTGAGTTTGTATATTTGATAGGGCAAACGGGTGCAGGAAAATCAACTTTGCTTAAAACATTGTATGCCGATTTGAAGTTAGAACGTGGCAGAGGGGAAATCTCTGGATTTTTTTTGGATAAAATAAAAGAAAATGAAATACCATTTTTAAGACGCAAAATTGGAATCATATTTCAAGATTTTCAACTATTAACCGATAGAACTGCTTATGAGAATCTGTTTTTTGTTTTACAAGCAACAGGTTGGAAAAACAAATACGACATAGACTCTCGCATAAACGAAGTGCTTGAATTAGTTGGTCTTGGGACCAAAAGTTTCAAAATGCCATTTGAACTAAGTGGTGGCGAGCAGCAGCGATTGGTAATTGCACGTGCTTTATTAAACAAGCCTGAGGTGATATTGGCAGACGAACCAACTGGGAATTTGGACCCTGATACGAGTGATGATATTTTCAAACTTTTACATAAGATAAGTAAAAAGGGAACAGCTATAATAGTTACAACCCACGATTACCGTATTGTAGATAAATTTCCTGCTCATGTATTTAAATGTGAAGGGGGAAAAATCATCATTAATAAACTACTTCAAGAAAATAACTAAGGTCTTACTTTTTAAATCTGATTAAGCCTAAAACAGCACATTTGTAGTGTTTTCTAATCGTTATTAATTTTATTAACCTGCTTATCAACAAGATATAAACACTTTATTTCTTAAAAGTGTATTGTTGTTCCGATTGCGACATTTTATTGTTTTATTTGTTTTAATGGTTAGTTTATTAATGTCAATGGATTAACCGCCTCACCATTATGAAAAACATCTATACAATATTACTCAGTGCTCATAAAAAGGCTTGGGCAACAGCCTACATACTAATTTTATCTATTTATGGTCATTGTGCCCAAATAACAGTACCATCAAGCACCGAAGTTTTACTTCAGGCATCAAGTTATTTTCAAGTATGGAATCAACAAGTTGTTCAAATTCCAACAGGCAGTAGTTTGGTGGTATATAATTTTTTATATGTCAATGTTGGGGCAGGTGACACATTATTACTTGATGCTAACAACTCTATAGGGAATAATATTTTTACAAGAACACAGCTTCAAATAAAAAATATTGCAGGAACAGTTTCAAATCCTATTCTAATAAAAAACAAAACTGGAAAAATTATTCAAATAACACAAACAAATAGTAATAGTACTTATGGAATAACCTTTCATGGATGTAAAAATATTATTGTATCTGGAAAAGAAGGAAATACTTCATTCAATCTTAGGGTGAAAAACTTTGTTAACACCTCATCAATGGGAATTACTTTTGATAGAAATACAAAAAATGTTGAACTAGCTTATTGCGAAATAGGGTATATTGGATCACAAGGTGTACAATATAAATCACCTGAACCCTATAATGGAAGTAACACCATTGCCGATACTTCATATTGTAGAGAGTATGTGCAATTAGGGGGATTAGGAGTAGGTAAATTTCACGACAATTATATTCACCACACTGGTTCAGAG
>CAIVPY010000223.1 GCA_903907885.1 uncultured Bacteroidota bacterium | reverse complement strand
CTAAGAAATAATTTTTAGAAAGTCTTTGAAAAGCGGATTGGTTCACCCAATCTGCTTTTTTATTGCCCTTTTTGTAACAAATTGCTGCATATTCTACCATAAGTCTTCATTTTTCTTATTTTCGCAAATCTCAAAAAAAGGTGAATAACGAAAATAACATAGAACTAAGCGTGGTGATGCCCTGCTTAAATGAAGCTGAAACCCTTGCTATTTGTATACGTAAGGCTCTTTCATGGATGAAAGAAAACCATGTACATGGCGAGGTGGTTATTGGCGATAATGGTAGTACTGATGGGTCGCAAGAAATAGCTATAAATGAAGGTGCTCGAGTGGTTGCTATTCCTCGTAAAGGTTATGGCAGTGCCTTGATGGGTGCGATTGAAGCCTCTAAAGGCAAGTATGT
This sequence comes from uncultured Bacteroidota bacterium, assembly GCA_903907885.1. Classification (GTDB taxonomy): domain Bacteria; phylum Bacteroidota; class Bacteroidia; order UKL13-3; family UKL13-3; genus RGVD01. The sequence goes on along the minus strand of CAIVPY010000223.1, from coordinate 3,663 downwards.
GATTATGGGGGATAGCGATGATAGCTACGATTTTGGAAACCTTACCCTATATGTTGAGAAGCTTAGAGAGGGTTATGACTTGGTGATGGGAAACCGTTTCAAAGGAGGTATTAAAGAAGGGGCTATGCCTTTTCTGCACAGATATTTGGGCAATCCAGTATTGTCATTCATTGGTCAATTGTTTTTTAAATGTCCTGTGAGTGATTTTCATTGTGGCTTGAGAGGATTTAGGCAAGATATAGTTCAAGTTTTGGATTTGCAAACTACGGGAATGGAGTTTGCTAGCGAGATGGTCGTAAAAGCTACTCTTTTTGATTTGAAAATGGCCGAGGTGCCAACCATACTATCAAAAGATGGACGCAGCAGACCCCCTCATTTGCGCACCTGGCGAGATGGTTGGAGACATTTACGTTTCTTAATGATTTATAGCCCACGTTGGCTGTTTTTATACCCAGGTTTGTTTTTAATGATGGTTGGTTTAATCTTAGGTGGCTTTATTATGCAAGGCCCAATGGATATGTTTCATCAAATAAAATTTGATACAAACACATTATTATATGCAGGAGCTTTTATTATCACAGGGTTTCAGGCCGTTTGCTTTGCTATTTTCACAAGGGTATATGCCATACAAGATGGGTTTTTGCCCAAAAAAGATTATTTGATAAAGTGGTTTGATTACATAACACTTGAACTCGGTTTGGTAATTGGAATCTTAATCACTTGTGCGGGGCTGTGTGGCACTTTTTATTCCGTTCAACTGTGGAATAAAACAAATTTTGGCAACTTAGAATATTCGTCTATTTTGAGGGTTGTCATTCCTTCGGTAGTTGCCATTATTATTGGTATGCAAACCATATTGGCGAGTTTCTTTTTAAGTGTTTTGGGCATTAATAAAAAATAGCAATTATTCGTAAAAAAAATTTATGCAACGCATTGAATCAAGACTAACATTTGTAATTAATTACAAGACAAATTCAGACAAAGAAACTTCTCAGTTTCTTAGCAGCATCAATAAATCGAAAAGTGATGTGGAGGTAGTTTTATTGTGTGATAACAATATCAAATCAAAAATTGAGAAATCTCAATCAGAATTAATACAAAAATCTCGATTGAATTTTGCAAGTAATTATTCTGCTGTATCAGAACAATGTAGTGGAAGTGTTATAGTATGGGTGGATGATATTGTAAAGCTAAATTTAAATGCCATTTTAAGTTGGGTTAATTCAAACAAAAAAAGCATTACCAATGATACTATATACCTTGCTTCAAGATTGGCAGATAAAAAAGCCAAAACACCATGGCAACTCAAAGTATATAATCAGCTATATAAATTTTTTACTCCCTCTATAGTTGGTGATAATAATTATGGTATCATCGTTTCGAAAACAGATTTTTTTGAAAGCCTTGTACAGTTTGGTTTTATTGATGAAACAAGCTTTCAAAACAACTTGCTACAAATGCAATTATCGGGGGTTATTATCAACGAATTTAGTTTAAATTCTCCTGAAAAAGTTACAGCACCTTCATTTATAAATTTGATAGCAACACCTATCAGTTGGTTTACTTATATGGTTCAATGGTTTGTTCTAGCCCCTATTAAATCATTTAAATCTGGATTCGACTTGGCTAATAACAATGCAGGTTTATACCGCTTATTATTTTTACTTTCAACTCTTTTTATGATATATTTTATGCCTTCAAAGAGTTTTGATTTTGGCATTACCTGGGATGCAAAATTACATAACGAGTATGGTAATGATATGTTGAAATATTTTGAATCGGATGGCAAAGACACCACATGTTTTACATCACATAGGGATTATCCTTTCTATGGCGAACACATTAATGTAATTTCATCTTACATCAATAAACATATAATTCCTCACATCAACAAACATATAATACCTGAAAATAAACATGTTGAATTTGAAGTCAGGCATATCCTTAATTCTATTTATGGATTATTGGCAATTATCTTTTGTGGTTTAATAGCTTTTGAAATGGCTGGTTGGAGCGTAGGCTTAATAGCTTTATGGGTCATATTTTTAACACCATCCTTCTTAGGGCATTCGATGAACAACCCAACAGATATACCTTTGGCAGCAGGTTTTTCCATCGGTATTTACGGTATAGTTAGAATTCTTAAAACACTTCCCAAATTTAATCCAAGTGCCGTGCTTGTGTTTGCAATTGGTTTAGGTGTGGCAATTGGTTCACGCATTGTGGGTATTTTGTTGGTAGCTTACTTAGGATTATTTATGGGTATTGTATGGCTGATATATGCTCGTAAAGAAAGTTTTGCCAAGTCATTAAAACTAATTTGGCCGTATGCTTTAATACTTTCATGTGCAGCCGTTTTAGGTTACCTGTTAGGTTTGAGTTTATGGCCTTATGGTCAATTCCGACCTATTGCCAATCCTTTACAATCCTTAACCAAATCGAGTGGGAATGCGTTTTTAGCGTATAATACAGAGCTGTGGGAAGGACATAAAATGTATATGATTTATACCCCTTGGTATTACCTAATTAAGTTTTTGGGAATTACTTTACCCTTATTTGTTTTAGTGGGTCTTGCCTCAGCATTTGCAGGTGTCTATTTTGTATTTAAAAATAATAAGAACAAGCTGGTTATTGCCTTGGTTTTGTTTACGGTTATTTTTCCTATAGTATATGCCGAAATTAAAAACATTACATACTACAATGGGTGGCGACATTACTTGTTTATATACCCGTCAATGGCTGCCATTGCAGCACTTGGGTGGAATTTGTTATTTAAATTAGCACGCCCTATTTGGTTAAAATACATTTTGTTAATAGCATTGTTTGGCTTGGCTGGAAAGTCAACTTTATGGATGATAAAAAACCATCCAAATGAATATGTTTACTACAACGAATTTGTAGGAGGTGTGAATGGTGCTTATGGCAATTATGAAACCGATTATTATTCAAACTCGGTGAGGGCGGCAGCCGAGTGGATTGCAAAAAATGAACCTGCCAATAAAAAATTGTTAGTAGCTATTAACAACGAACCAAAAACGGCTTCGTATTATGCTAATAAAATAGATAGCAATATAACTTTTACATGGACAAGGGATTATGAAGAAGAAAAGCAATTTTGGGATTATCAAATTTTAACAACTAGAACATATTCTAAGACTCAATTGTTAGGTGGAGGTTTTCCTCCAAAAGGAACCGTGTTTGAAGTGAAAGCAGATGATGTTCCATTAGCCGTTGTTGTTAAACGACAAGTATGGTGGATGCCTTTAGGTTATAAAGCTATTGATGCACAGAAAATAGATTCGGCTATTTACTATTTCAAAGAAGCTGTTAAATGGGATGACAAGAACGAAGAAGCTCACCGTATGTATGGCTTTGCATTGATGGGAGCTAATAGCTTTGATTCGGCAACTATGGAGTTTGATAAAGCCATTGAATTGTATCCCGAAAACTACTCAGCCTATTCAAACAAAGCATTGATGGCGTTCAACAAAAAAGATTTTCAAGGCTGTATAAAAATTGGAGAACAGGCCATTAAACTAAAAGAAAATTTAACCGAAGCTTATTACTATGTGGCACTAGCTAAACTTAATTTGAACGATACCTATGGTGCGATTGCAACCTTAGAAAAATCAATTAAAAATGGGGGACAGATTCCAGAGATTT
>CAIVPY010000222.1 GCA_903907885.1 uncultured Bacteroidota bacterium | reverse complement strand
CTGATTCCACTCACAGGAATAAGTGGGCACACATCGGTAGCACCCATACGAGGGTGTTCACCTTTGTGTTTGCTCATATCAATAATTTCACTCGCTTTTTTAATGGCTAAAAAGGCTGCATCAATAACGGCTTGAGGTGAGCCAACAAAGGTAACCACTGTGCGGTTGGTGGCTTTGCCCGGGTCAACGTCTAATAGTTTAACCCCATCAACACTTTCAATCTCATCCGTAATTTGTTTGATGATATTCATATCGCGGCCTTCGCTAAAATTAGGCACGCATTCTATAATGGCTTCTTGGTTCATATTTAAAATTTTGCTTTCAAAAGTAATAAAAAAAACAAAGCCCGATACATATAGCATCGGGCTTTGCAAATTATCTAATGAATAAACTAGTTTAGCTTGGTCATTTTGATGGTTTTAACATCTCCATTTGATTCTACTCTAACGAAATAAATACCACCTGCTAAGCCATCTAAGCTTTCAACTTTATAAATACCTTCACCTTGATTGGCCACAAACGAACTGCTGTGAACCAACTGACCACGGATATCAAAAATATTTACATGAACTGTGTTTTCAGCATTAGCCAATATGTTGATATTAATATCGCTGCTGAAAGGATTAGGGAATGATTTGATATTGTCTTCGGTTTCAATATTATCACTACTAACTGAAACCACATCACTATAAGAAAATTTGCCATTCAAATCAACTTGTTTCAATCTGTAGTAAATAACCGAAGCACTATTGACCACAAAAGCATTGTCATCACTTACAAAATAATTATGCAACACAGATGAATTTAAAGCACCTTTCACAAAATTGATTTTGCTAAAAGTTCTTCCATTGAATGATCTTTCAACTTCAAAACCTTTGTTGTTAACCTCGGTGCTAGTAGTCCAACTTATAATAGCATCACCATTGATGTTTTTAGCTGATAAGCTAACAAGGGTTACAGGAAGTGTATTAAACAATGTATCACTACCTACGCCAAAGTTGCCATATCCAGTTAGGCCAGTTCTGCTTAAAACAGGTGAGTTGTTTGAGCCAGTTGTGTTAACATATGTACCTTCTAAAGTCCATTGGTTGATGGTTGAAAAACGTTTCAACATAACTAAAGTGGTATAATCTTGAACACCAATAAAACCTTGAGCAGTTAGTGTGGCATTATAAGTACCTCCAGTCAATCCATTTGATGCAGTAAAATTCCAATAACCATTGATGGCTGCACGTTTTAATACAATGCTTCCTTCAGTTAATGGTAAACCAAAGCTGCTAGGAGCAGTTGTTATAAACTGAGCGGCCAACATTCCTGAAACGCTTGGAGCTGTGGTATAGTTAAAGTTAACACTGCGGCTATTTGCACCAGTAGATAATGGGAAGGTGATACTATTATTTCCCGATTTAATCCATCTTCGTAGGATACCTTCAACCGAGCCCGAACCTAATAATACACCAGTACTTATGGTATCAATACCAACGGAGAAGATAACATTATTGCCTGCAATTAATTTACCACTCGTTAAATTTAATGAGTCGTAACCACCAAATACAGATGAACTTGTAGAGCTCAAGGTTACATTTGTATTGTTACTTACCATTACAGATGAAATGATTTGGTTTGAAAGATTTGTAACTGTTATGTTTCCTCCAGTACTAAAAACCAATTTATCAGTTAAACTAGGATTGTTTCTACTAGGTGTCCAATTGCTTGCTACTGCAAAATCACCAGACCCTGTTTGATTCCAAGAATACACACTTGCAGCGGTGGCAGGCAGCATATTGATTACATAATCTTCTGTTTCTCCATAAGTAAAATTGCCATTTGGAGTTATGTTGGTTACATTGTATGCACTGATTACCCTCATTTTTGTTGAACCCACACTTGCATTGATAGGGGCAAAGAAATTGAAAGTAGCCAACGAAGGAGCTGCACCAATATTGATAAACTCACCTAGTTTTTCAGTTGAAGAATAAACGCCATCATTGTTAAAATCAATCCATGCAGCAATATTATTACCTGCAAAAGTGCCTGGCGTAACAAGTAAAGTATTACTACTACCACAATTGATATTGGTTGATAAATTATCATAGAATGTAACATAAGGAGCAGGAGCACCTGAAGTGGTATTATTAATACTGCCTAACTGGACATTGCTAATATATATGCCAAACTGTGTTCCATTTGCATAGGTCGGAGATAAATAATTTGATTTAATGATACGATTACCAACAGGTGCTGTTATAGTAGGTGTTTGAGTGATTCCATTTAAAGTTAATGATGACACTTCTGCATCAACCGTGTTTCCAATAGTAGCAGAAGAAGATATATCATAAGTAATCCAGAAGTAGTTAGTTCCATTGGCTAAGTTAGTGCTTCCAGCAACCGATTGAGTGGCACTAGGCGCAGCAACTAATGAACCAAACTGTGTAGTAGTTGCAAAGTTATTGCTGTTTCCAGTATACCACACTTTTAGATTTGAAATATCAGACAATAATGATGTTCCATTGGAACTAACATCAATGTTTGATAAAATGATTGGAGATCCAATAGCTGAAGTAACAACTTGTAACCCGATAATTTGGTTGTTAGTCGAACTTCTTTCAACCTTTGTAGATGCAGTTTGCGTTGTGGTTGAACTTAAATAAGTCATTGGAGCATCTATAGTGAGTGCACCAATTGGGTTGTTGTTTGATGGCACTCTGTATTGCCCTAATACATTAATGCTATCAACCCTTGCATCTAATAAATTACCTAAGCTGGCACCAGCAACTATATCATAAGCCAACCAATAGTTAGTGGTGTCGTTGTTTAATAAAGTATCGTTAACAGTAAATACAATTGTTCCTGAAGGAGCAGCAATACTAGCAAGTAATTTAGTCGTTGAGAATGTTTTATTATTATCTGTTCTATATAATTTAGCATTGGCTATATCTCCT
>CAIVPY010000221.1 GCA_903907885.1 uncultured Bacteroidota bacterium | reverse complement strand
GGGATACCTGCTCCAGATAGATTGCCCGCTTTCATGTTAAATCCAGCATAAACAATTACGGGTAGTACCATGCCTCCAAGCGCTGCCATCATAGGAAGTAATGCATTTTTTAGATTCGATAATTCTCCATTATACACCTCTCTTTCCAACTCTAATCCGATAAGCAAAAAGAAAATGGCCATCAAACCATCATTTATCCAATGTTCTATGTTTTCTCCAAATAAAGGCCAATGCCAAATATTCAAATACGTTTCGGAATAGCTTGAATTTACAAATAGTATTGACAGCAAGGTGCAAAGCATCAAAATGATGCCACCTGCTTTCTCACTTTCAAAAAACTCTTTAAATATCTTACTTAGCTGCATCCCACAATTCGTAATTCATCATTTTGAATTCCTAATTCTTAACTATTTTAGCTTCATTCCAAATGGCATCCATTTCTTCCAAGCTCATATCCGTTAATTTTTTATTCATGGCATTGGCTCTTTCCTCAATAAACATAAACCTTTTTAGGAATTTTTGATTGGTAAATTCCAAAGCATCATCTGGGTTTAAATTACTTTTTCTAGCAAGGTTTATCATGGCAAACATTAAATCACCAAACTCCTCTTGAGATTTTTGAAGGTTGTTGCTTTGACTCATTTCTGCCTTAAATTCAATCAACTCTTCTTCCACTTTAGCCCAAACCTGATCTGCAGTATTCCAATCAAAACCCACTTGAGCCGCTTTTTCTTGCATTCTCAATGCTTTGATAATAGATGGAGTGCCTTTACTTACACCACTTAACACCGATTTATTACCCTCTTTCAATTTCAGTTGTTCCCAGTTTTCTTTTACTTGTTCAGCATTTTCAACTTTCACATTACCATAAATATGAGGATGTCTGTGTATCAATTTTTCGCAAAGGCTATTAATCACATCAGCTATATCAAAGCTATTGGTCTCACTACTTATACGGGCATAAAAAACAATATGCAGCAACACATCACCCAATTCTTTTTTAATTTCAGTTGGATTATTTTGAATGATGGCATCCGCCAATTCGTAAGTTTCCTCAATGGTTAAATGCCTTAGGCTTTCGTTGGTTTGTTTCATATCCCAAGGACATTTTTCACGCAATTCGTCCATTACATCAAGCAGGCGAGAAAAAGCCTGCAATTTTTGTTCTTTAGTATTTGATGGCATAGGGCAAATGTACACAAACTAAAAAAGCTGTGCACGATGCACAGCTTTTTATTTAAAGAAGTGAATTTTAAAATTAAGATAATCTTTGTTTTTAATTAATTTATTGCAACTGTCAACATTTCTTCTGAAATTAAGGAATAGCCTTTTACTTGTAGCATTAATCAGTATAAATTATTTTCAAATTTAATTAATCCAATTAGCTACAAAATATGCCGAGCTAGCTGCCAATGCGCCAATAAATAGAATTTTAAAAGCACCTTGCAAAGGTGGTTGTCCTATGATTTTAGTTTTAAAATACCCAAATATAAAAAGGCAAATAGCAGTAAAAATACATGAGTAAAAAAAACCATCATCTGAATTTGAGGTAAACAAAGGAAAATAACTAGAAAGTGGAACAACACCCCCAACAATATACGAAATGCCTATGGTTAATGCACTTTGACGAGCACGGTTAATATCGGGTTTTTCAAGCCCCAACTCAAAACGCATCATAAAATTAACCCATTTATCTTTGTCTTTAGCTAATTCTTCAACTAAGATGTGCTGAGATTCATTACTAAGTCCATAACTTTCAAAAACTTCACGCACTTCTTCCCGTTCTTTTTCGGGGAAAAGTTCCACCTCTTCATACTCTCTATTTAGCTCACTAGCATAATGGTCAATTTCGGTTTTTCCTGCCAAATACCCACCTAAGCCCATAGCTATTGAGCCAGCAATAATCTCAGCTAAGCCTGCTGTAACAATAATACCATTAGGCTGTGATGCACCTGTAAGTCCAGCTGCTAAAGCAAAAGGAACTGTAAGCCCGTCACTCATACCTATTACTATATCGCGAACTATCTCGCTACCCCCAAAATGTTTTTCTTCGTGACTCATTTTTTGTATATTATTATAATTTTTACGCAATTTATTTTACTTGCTGTAAAATGAAATATTTATTTTTTGTGATATAGCATTTGTGAGAAAAATTTGGTCAGCATTTTCCAAGTCTACTATTTCACAAGGTTTTTCAATAATATTTTCGTTACACATTATTTCTTCTCGCATCACACCAGCTACACATCCTTCGGATAGGGGAGGAGTGAAAGTTATTCCGTCTTTTATCCAGAATAAATTAGCCTTAGTGCTTTCAATAATTCTACCGTATTGGTTTATTAGCAAGGCATCATCCCAATTGTTTTGTTTAGCCCAAATGCTAGCAAGAACATACAGTAAAGCATTCCCTGTTTTTAAATTTGATAAGGGTGCACATGCCTTATGGTTTGTTGTATACAAACTAACTTTAGTGGTATTTGAATTGTTTGTAATATCAAAATCAAATACATCTATCAAATATTTGATTTCATTTGATAATGGTAAATAAAATCCATCACCATGTCTATAAAGGGTATACCTAACACGACAATTTTTTTTGTCATTTATATTCGATTTATCTACTTCAGTTTGTATTTGGCTAATAAATTCTTGTAACGAAAATGAAATTGAATGGTCAAATCCTAAGCTTTTAGCATTATTAATAAGCCGTTTGTGATGCCTTTCTATAAGCATTAGTTCTTCGTTTTTTACCAATATGCTTTCAAACAATAAATCCCCATAATAAAATGCTCTTTGCATGTTTGCGAAGTTATACTTTGAGGAATTAAAACAAATATTTATTAAGGAAAATTGGTTTTGTAAAATTAATGTATTAAAATTGTTGGGTAATTTATAGTGTATGGAAAAAATATCTACAGCTATGCTTCATTATTCATTACGCCTCACACAAGTTAAAAACGTTATTTTATATACGTATCTCTTTTTAAAAGATGCACTCATGATAGTGTATGTTATTGCTGCAACCCTTTTTATAGTATTTTCTATTTTTGAAATTAAATACACTTTTTCAATAGATTTAATACCAGGTGTTAATTTTTTATTTGACGACTATTATCGTGAAATGAAAGATGATTTGATGAGATAAATCTCAAATTTTATTTTATTAATCATACTTTTTTTGATTGACGATTGTATAATTATTATACATTTGCCCACCAAAAAAAAATAAATGAAAACTGTTTACATCGTTTCTACAGCCAGAACGCCAATAGGCTCTTTTAATGGCGCATTGGCAACTTTATCAGCAACTCAATTAGGAGCACATGCTATAAAATCTGCAATTCAAAAAGCTAACATTCAACCTGAACTTGTACAAGAAGTGTATATGGGAAATGTTATTTCTGCAAACCTTGGTCAAGCACCTGCTACTCAAGCTATGATTGGGTCTGGAATTCCTAGTACTGTTCCTTCAACTACTGTTAACAAAGTTTGTGCTTCGGGTTCTAAAGCCATCATGTTGGCTGCCCAAAGTATTATGATGGGTATTAATGATGTGGTGGTAGCAGGCGGTATGGAAAGCATGAGTAATATTCCGTATTATTTAGACAAAGCAAGAAACGGATATCGTTTGGGTCATGGACAAATAATTGATGGACTTGTTAAAGATGGATTATGGGATGTTTATAAAGATTTTCACATGGGTAGTGCCGCTGAAATTTGTGCACGTGAATATAAGTTTAGCCGCGAAGACCAGGATAATTTTGCCATCGAAAGTTATACAAGAGCTAAAGTTGCTGTTGAGGGAGGTAAATTTGTTAGCGAAATTACCCCAATAGCTGTTCCAGTTAGAGGTAAAGATCCTATTCTTGTTAGTATTGATGAAGATTATAATAAAATTAATTTTGATAAATTAAGAACATTAAAGCCAGCTTTTGAGAAAGATGGAACAATAACTGCTGCCAATGCTTCAAATATTAACGATGGTGCAACTGCACTAGTATTGATGAGTGAAGAAAAGGTAAAAGAATTGGGGTTGAAACCGATTGCTAAAATTTTAGCCTTTGCTGATGCAGCTCAAGCTCCCGAGTGGTTTACTACTACTCCATCATTAGCAATTCCAAAAGCATTGAAATGGGCAGGAATTGATATTAAAGATGTTGACTTCTTTGAATTAAATGAAGCCTTTGCAGTAGTAGGTTTAGTTAACAATAAAATTTTAGGATTAAATGATAAAAAAGTAAATGTG
>CAIVPY010000220.1 GCA_903907885.1 uncultured Bacteroidota bacterium | reverse complement strand
GCAAGTGCAAATACTGCAAGTTGCCGTCCTACTTACGACAAAATGTATGCTTTCCCTAACTACAGTCCAAAAATTCACAGAATCAGAATCAATGGTTCATCAGTTGAAATTTTGCAAACTATTACCATTAAACGTCCTAACGGAACAGGTGCAACTGGTTTGTTAAATCCAACTGGTTTAGGAAGTACTTCGGTTGAAGTTCCTTCTATCGATACCGTGTCTATCTGTGCTGATTTTAGCACTAAAACTGCTGCAAAAGATACTTTTGGAATAGATCCAGAAGGTATTATTGTTGACAAAAATGGTAACTTTTGGTTATGCGAAGAAGGTGGAGCTACCATTTGGAAATTAAACTCAAATGGCGTTTTATTACAAAGATTTACTCCTTATGCTAATTTAGCTGGTGCTCAATCGGTAGATACACAAATAGACACCGTATTTAAATATAGAAAAAACAACCGTGGTTTTGAAGGTATTTGTATTGCTCCTAATGGAAAAATATATGCTATCATTCAAAGCCCAATATTATATCCTAGCACATCAGTTGGCGAAGGAACAAGAATACATAGAATTTTAGAGATTGACCCAACTACAAATGCACAACGCATGATAGTATATTTAAACGATGGAATAATTGGTTCTTCTGGATCAAATCAAATTCGTTTAAGAGATTGGAAAATTGGCGACATGGCTGCAATAAGCGATACAACTTTTTTAGTATTGGAAGCCGCTGCGAGAGGAACCAGTGATATAAAAAGATTGTATAAAATAAATATTAGCTCAGCTACTGCTGTTCATTCAGGCTTATATGGTGCTTCTACTTTAGAAGCTTTGGTTGATGCTACTGGATTATCTGCACAAAGTATTACTCCTGTAACCAAAACTTTAGTAATGGATTTATTGGCAAATAGCTGGCCTTCTACTTTAGATAAGGCTGAAGGTTTAGCAATATTAAACGATAGTACCATTGCAATTTGTAACGATAACGACTTTGGTCAAACTTGTCCTAACGCTGACGGTATTCCAATTCCTACTAGCAATGTTAGTCATGTAATTACTTATAGATTAAGTGGTGCAAACAAATTGAATAACTATAAATCACCTCAAACTTTAACATTGCCTCAAGGTGCAACAGCTGATAATTCTACTCAAACCCCTTATGTACTGCCAGTAGCTGCAGGTGTTAATTTAACTTCAGTTATCTCAGTGCCAGATTCAGCGGTTAATGGCTATAAAATGGCAGGTATTCCTGATGGTTTAGGAGCTTACGATAATGGTAATGGAACTTTTACCTTATTGATGAATCAAGAGTTAACCAATACAGGTGGAGTAACAAGAGCGCATGGTTCATTAGGTTCATTTGTATCAAAATGGGTAATAAACAAATCAAACTTAGCTGTAATAAGCGGTTCAGATTTAATGCAAAATGTAAATTTGTACGATACAACCACACAAACTTATACAACATATAATTCAAGCAATCCATCAACCAAAGCAAGATTTGGTCGTTTCTGTTCAGCAGATTTACCAGCTT
>CAIVPY010000219.1 GCA_903907885.1 uncultured Bacteroidota bacterium | reverse complement strand
ATTGAATTTACTCCATACACGAATAGCATTTCTACTTTTAATACTATTTATTATGCTTCTATGTCAAACATTACACTTTTTCTCAACTTCCAAGCCTATAGCAGTAGTAATAATTCAGCTTTTCAAGCAAGTCAATTTATGTTGCGATATATTCCTTTATGGGGTGTACTTATTCCAGGATTAATTAATCTAGGTCTATATGTTTCTAATCCTCACGTGAAAATCCTACATATTAGTGCAGAAAATTTTAAATTAAATAGAGGGGTATGGAAAAAAATCTACGACTAATTTTAACTTTTTTATTGTTCAATGTAATTTTTATATACATAAACAAAGCTCAACATGTGGTTGGAATATATATAGCTAGTTCAAATTTATACTGTAAAGACAAAGTTGGCGAATCTTTTGATTATAGTATGTTCACTGGAATTGGTGCTAAAATATCATATCAGTATAAATACAAAAGGCTTGGTCTTGAGTCAAATATACTCTATAGTAATTTGTCAGGAAAACCTACATACAATTCAGAATATACTTCCATGCAACCATATATAGATAATTACAATATAAAGCCGCTTGAATTATATGGATTGACGGCCAATATTGTTTACTACATTAAACCTCAAGTACTTTATTTTAAAGTAGGAGGAGTCATAACATATAACTCCTATTTTCAAGGTGAATATTACTCTAGATTTGTCAACAGCACAATACCAAATAATACAACCTATAAAAAAGAGTTTATTTTTTCTAATAATACTTTAGCATCAGGATTATCGGTAGGAACTGGTTTATTAATAGAATTAAGTGATAATGTTTATTTGAACTGTGGTTTGGATTATTATTTTATGAATATGAAACCTGATGTAACTAGAAAAGTAAATGATACTGACATTTATAAAATAAATCCTAGAATAAATTTCGCAAATTTAAATATTTACTTAGGTCTGTCTTATCAATTTAATAAGAAACAGATAAGAAAATAAATGGCTACTTTTTACCATAATTGTAATTGAGAAAATAAAGTCGTTTTTGTTACTTCAGCTTATATAAACTTAAGGTTTTAAACTGCGCTACTAAACCACCCAAATGAGGGGTTAAATTGCTGTCAGTTAAACTAAAGTTATTGTTACACAAATAATATTGAAAGCCTCTATTCATCATCATTTCCATGTCTTCTTTGTTTATTTTACCTTCTCTAAATCCATATTGGCTGCATCCATGTCTTCTGATAATGGATAAGGTGGCATTGGGGGTTTCATCAGGAAAAGAAATAATTTGTGAGTTTATAGGAACATTCTTATCAATAAAATTTCTGAATTCTGGCTTAAAATACACTTCACTAAGTTTTTGATGCTGTTTGCCATCATAAAAATACAACTGCATTCGGCTATAGGCGTAGCCAAGATTGAAAACAACCATAAGTAGCATTAGAATTTGCACACCTTTTTTATCAAATTGTTTTGAGCTTATATGCGTTAGATAAATTAGAATTAGAAAAGGCAACACATAGAGGTTAACAAAATAGTAATTGTTGTCTTTAAATCCCACAAAGAAATAGGCCATAAAGCAAATTACAGCTCCCAAATAAGCCATAATCAACCAACAAATAGCTTCTTTTTTTATGAAGCCTTTTGCCACAAAATACAAACCTATAAAAATAATGAACAGATTTATGAAACTAAAAAAATCCTTACTGTATGAAAGTAGCATTTTGAAAGTGTTTGATATGTTTTCGGAACTAGCCTCCCAAATAGGCCATCCTGGCCATGTGCCAGTGCCTAAGAATGATGAGTGATGTAAAGTTGTGTATGTAATTACCCATGCATACCATTGGTATTGCGCAAAAAGAGCTAAACATAAAGCCACAATTATTTTGAAATCAAATTTTAAGAGAGTGCTTTCTTTTATTATTTTTAACCAAATTAAAAGCATTATCAAAATAATAGCAATTGGCAAAAACATAGCATTGGCTTTGAGCAGCATGGCTATCAGAAAAAATAATGAAGTAGAAATTAAAGAGTATGTACCATGTTTTTGCTGATACAAATACAAACACCATAAGCCAAGCCATGTGAATGATAGTGAAGGGACATCAGCTAAATAACTTGGGGCATACACCATAATTAAAGGAGCCGACAAATAGTTTGTTAAAATAAAATAGGAAGCCAATCTAGATTTTGTGAGGCCTACACTCAAGTTGAACAATGCACCAGCACCAGCATAAAATATACAAAGTTGGAGGACTCTGAAAATCCAATACTGCACGCCTGTTATCTGCCAAATTTTTCCTACTATGAAATAAATCAAAGGGCATTCGCCTGCACAAAGGCCATTGTCGTTTAGGTAATTGTAAACCCTAGGTTGAAAAAACGATTGACCTTCATAATAATTTAATGCAAAGGAAAAGCAATCAGACTGTCGCCAAAGATGAAGTGATTGGGGAGGTAGATTGATAAAGTCGGAGTAGCTAAAAATGAATGCCGTTACAACACAAATAAGTATGAATAATATTGAGTCGTTTTTTTTTAACAAGTGAATGAACTTGGATAAAATTGGTTGTCTCATTCTTTTTACATCCACCCTTTACGTTTAAACCAAAGCCAAATAATGATGGTAATACCTAACATTAAACCTAAAATGGCTGGGTATCCCCAAAGCCAGTGGAGTTCGGGCATCACTTCGAAATTCATCCCATAAATGCCAACAATAAAAGTAAGGGGCAAGAAGAAAGCTGAAAACACTGTGAGAAACCGCATCACCTCATTGGTTTTTTGGGATGATAATGAGATGTAAATATTTAGCAAGGAGTGAATACTATCATGAATTTCGTCAATCAAAATTTCGTATTTTATAAAAGTATCTTTCAAATCTTGCACCTGTGCATTTTTTCTATGGCTGCTCTCCAATTGTTCAACAATGTTTTTTGAAACAGAGAAAAGTCTTTTGGTAATGTAAGCTTTACGTTTAATCTCGTATAGATTTTTAAGTAAATTGGGTATTCGGTTTTTTAAAAATATACGTGACTCGTAAAAGTCTATTTCGGTATCAATATTAGTTAGTGGGGATTCGTATGTTTGAATAGCATGCTTCAACAACTTGCAAACAATATCTATTGGCGTTTTTACATAAGGATTATTAATATATTTTTCTGCAGTTTGGTTAATGATGTCCGTTTGACTTCTGTGGATGGTTATTACATAGTTTTTACCATAAAAAATTGCCATTTTACGAGTCAACTTTTGTATTGTATCTGAAGATTTATCGCAATGCTTATCATAAAACCTAAAGATGATAAAAGATGCTTCTTCCAACTGCTCAATTTTAGGTAAGTGTTCTGGTTCTAAGCAATCCTTAACTGCTGTAGGATGCAAATTATAGGTACTAGCAATATCAGCCAACTCATCAAGACTGGGTCCGCTTATATCTATCCACTTATATGAATGTTCCGAATCGGGTTTTATTACTGTTAACATTTTTTGTTTTTACTTAATAGAAAGGCAATAAAAATATATTCTAGCTTGTTTTGCTATAAAACAAATAAAGAGATTATTGTTCAACGAAATGAATAAAATTAAACTCATTCTTTCGTTACTTTTAAATCTATGTACATTTTATTGTACTTGATGGTGATTTGAATTACTATGAAAAAGTTTGTTTTAGAATAATTTCAGGCAATATTTTCAAGCAAAATTTAATATTCAATAAACTTCAATAGTTTAAATCAATCCGTTTTTTAATTTTGCAACAATTATAAAAAGTACATGGCAGAAATTATTCGCATGCCCAAGATGAGTGATACTATGACCGAAGGGGTAATTGTATCATGGTTGAAACAAGTGGGCGATGATATAAAACCAGGCGACATACTGGCTGAGGTTGAGACAGATAAGGCAACAATGGAGTTGGAAAACTACGTAAAGGGGTCTTTGCTTCATATAGGTATTGCCGAAGGAGGCACTGTTCCTGTTGATGCTATAATTGCTATAGTTGGTGCAAAGGGTGAAGATATTTCAGCCCTTTTGATTTCAGCAGAAAGCAAGCAAAATACCAAAATCAATCAAACTGAAACAGTAATTGAACCAACGGCTAACAGCCATGAGCCATCGGACAATATTCAACAACCTGAAGCTGACTCAAGAGTAAAAGCTTCTCCATTGGCTAAGAAAATAGCCGAAGACAAAGGTATTAGCTTAGCTCAATTGCAAGGCAGTGGTGATGGTGGACGAATTGTAAAACGTGATGTGGATAGTTTTGTGCCAGCCGCTAAACCTCAAACGTCAAGCACCCCTAGTGCAACACCTGTTACATTACCTCAAATTGTAGCGCAAGAAAGCTACGAAGATGTTCAATTATCGCAAATGCGTAAAGTGATAGCCCGCAGATTGAGCGATAGTTTATTCACCGCACCGCACTTTTATTTAACCATGTCTATCCGCATGGATAAATCCATCGAAGCTCGCAAGACTATGAATGATATGGGTGACACAAAAATATCAATGAATGATATTATTGTGAAGGCAGTGGCTTCTGCATTGCGCAAAAATCCTAATGTAAATGTAAGTTGGCTGGGCGATAAGATTCGTTATAAT
>CAIVPY010000218.1 GCA_903907885.1 uncultured Bacteroidota bacterium | reverse complement strand
TTGAAAATATATGGTTAAGTGTTGTTGAAAATTCTCCTATTATATCTTTTCAGATTGCTTATGAAAAAGGAATCCCTAAAACCATTATTAAAATATTACCCATTCGATTATTGGGAAGTAAACTTGAATTACTTCAATCAGCCACTATCGTTATCAAAACAAGGCTGAATACAAACTTTATATTCAATAAAAAACCAACTTTTGCTACTCAATCTGTTTTGTCTACAGGAGATTGGTATAAAATTGGGGTTACAAACTCGGGGGTTCAAAAATTGGATTACAATTTCTTAAAACAGCTGGGTTTGAATTTAGATGGTATTAATCCCACAAAAATCAGAATATACGGAAATGGCGCTGGCATGCTAGCTCAACCCAATAGTGCTTTTAGATATGACGACTTAGAAGAAAATAATATTTGGGTTAGTGGAGAATCTGATGGGAAGTTTAATGCAGGGGACTACATTTTATTTTATGGAAAATCTCAAAAAGACAATTGGACTTATGATGCCAATGTGGATCAATATTTTAGGCACAAAAATATTTATAGTGATACGACTTATTATTTTATAACAGTTTCAAATATTAATGGAGCTAGGATTAGAAGCAATCCTTCGGCAGCAATCTATGATACCACCATTAGCGATTACGATTATTTGGCTTATGTGAGTGATGAAACCAAAAATCTTGTTAAATCAGGACGAAACTGGGTGGGTAAAGAGTTTGATAGAGAAATTACACAACAAGGAATGAGTGTGAATGTTCCATACCTTGTTCCCAATTCAAACGTCAAAATCAGGTCATCTGTTGTTACTCGCTCTTTTGTACCTAGTCAGTTTGACGTAAGTGTTGATGGTATTACAGTGTTGACCCAAGTAGATAGCTCTGTGCCATCGAGTTATGAGTATTATGCAAACAACCCAAATACACAAACCGCAACGTTTAAAACTAGTAACAATAATATTTCGTTGATATATGACTATAACAAACCCGACCCTAGTTCCATAGCTTGGATAAATTATATTGAATTGTGTGCACGCAATGGTCTTGTTTATTCGGGTGGTAGTTTAATTTTTAACAATAGCAGATCCATAAAACCATTAAGAAATGTTAGGTATAACATCACCACAGGACAGCAACTAAAAGTGTGGGATGTTACTAATCAAATTAGACCTTTTGAGATACTTGGTTCGCTTGATGCTCCTAATGGAGTTTATAGTTTTACAACATCTTCAGATTCATTAAAATCCTTTGTTGCTTTTGATGGCAATAATTTTTATGTGCCTAATGTTGTTGGCAAAATCAACAACCAAAATTTGCATGGAATGCCATCAGCTGATAATATTATTATTACCCACCCATCGTTTTTGTCCGAAGCAAATCGTTTGGCAGATTTTCACAGGCAGAAACATGGATTAAAAGTAAATGTGGTAAATATTCAGGAAATATATAATGAGTTTGGATCGGGGGCTCAAGATTTATCAGCCATTAGGGACTATTTAAGAATGATGTACAAGAAGTTTTCGGGAAGTGAAAGACCAAAATTTGTTACTCTTTTGGGTCGTGCTTCTTATGATTTTAAATACAGAATAGCTGAAAACACCAATTTTATCCCAACTTACGAAAGCGAGATGTCTTATGATTTTACCAATAGCTATAACAGTGATGATTATATAGCTTTACTAGATGATAATGAAGGTACTTGGGATAGTCAGAATGATATGGATGAACTTTTGGATATAGGTGTTGGTAGATTGCCAGTAAAAAACATTGATGAGGCAAAGACTTTAGTTGATAAAATTATTCATTATGCAGCAACCGCTAGCAAAGGTGATTGGCAAAACAAAATAGTATTTGTGGCTGATGACGAAGATAATAATTTACATATAGATCAATCTAACTATATGGCAAACAACATCATCAGCAAATACCATGAATACAATGTTCAGAAGATATTTGTGGATGCCTATCCTGAGGTAACAGGTGCAGGTGGAAAAAGAAATACTGAAGCTCAGGCAGCTTTGGTTAGAGCAGTGCAAAAAGGATGTTTGATTTTTAATTACACAGGTCATGGAGGAGAAGTTGGGTTGAGTAAAAAACGTATTTTAAACACCGATGATATAAATGCATGGACAAATCACGATGCCATGCCTTTGTTTATGACAGCCACTTGCGAGTTTAGCCGTTTTGACGACCCATCAAGAAATGCTGCCGGTGAAATGACTTTACTTAATCCAAATGGTGGAGCTATAGCCTTGTTCACTACGGTAAGGTTGGTATATATAAGTGATAATAATGCTTTGAGCAATTCGTTTTATAGCAATTTAGGAATTGATTCAATTTCGCAACTTAACCCTCAATATTTTGGAGATATTATGCTTAGAACAAAAAATGGCTATCAGTCAAAAAATACTAGAAATTTCACACTCCTTGGCGACCCTGCTTTACCTTTGTCATTCCCAAGATATTTTGTAAAAACAGATTCTATTAATGGCAAGTCGGTTACTTTTTATACAGACACCATCAAAGCCCTTTCAAAAGTTACCATCTCTGGAAGTATAAGTAACGAAGCTGGAAATATTTTAAACGATTTCAATGGTTTTGTGTATCCTACTGTTTATGATAAAATGACAACTTATCAAACCCTTCAAAATAACATTACAAGTCCTAAACTTGATTTTGTGATGCAAAACAATATCATTTATAAAGGCAAAGCCACTGCCAAAAACGGAAAGTTTAGTTTTACATTTATAGTACCCAAAGACATATCGTATCAATATGGAAACGGTAAAATTAGTTATTTTGGCAACAACGATAGTTTGGATGCGAATGGTTACTATGAGCGTTTTATTGTGGGTGGTACTGCCGATAGT
>CAIVPY010000217.1 GCA_903907885.1 uncultured Bacteroidota bacterium | reverse complement strand
GTGATGATATATGGCTACATAGAAAAAGACTGTATTGATGCCCTTTCCATACCCGAACTAGAACTAAGCAAGATCTTATTACAAACCCAAAAGAATGCTAAGATTGATACCTTTCAAGTGTTTTTAAATCGATTTGGGTTTAAAAAGTTCTATGAAGAAAATGATTATGTATCTTATCTCATTACCGAACCCGATTTTATTAGTCAATCTGAAACACCACGCATATTGATGGTGTTTTTCAAAAACGAATTGATTGCCATTTTTCACACACGAAGTATCAAAGTTAAAATTTATGATTCAATAGAAATGGGCAAACAATACAAGCTCATATTCAATTCCAAATTCACGGAACATACCAAAAACCAAATGCTCAAAATATTTAGGAGTAAAGTGGAGAAATACTAGAATTGGAGGACAGAGGATTTAGGCAGGAGGCATTAGGGTTTTCTATACTGCCATTTAACTTCGCATAGGATAACAAATATTACGAATAATAAATTAATACTACTTAGTGAACCCTGTGTTGTATATTCTGTATGTCTCTGTGGTTAAATAACATTGACTTTTTTCCTAAACCTAATTCAGGTATTTACCTGCTATTGGAACTCTTCTTCCATAACCAAAAGCTTTGCTTGAAATACGAATAACAGGAGGCGCTTGCCAGCGTTTCCATTCGTTCATATTTACCATTCTCAAAATGCGTTTTACCAAAGCCTCGTCAAAGCCTGCTGCTATGATTTCTTTTGGTCCTTTGCGCTCTTCTACATATAGGAATAATATTTTATCCAGTATATCATAATCAGGCAGGGAATCTGAATCTTTTTGATTGGGTCTTAATTCTGCCGATGGTTCTTTGGTTAATATATTGCTTGGAATTATTTCTTTCTCACGGTTAATAAACCTGCAAAGCTCAAACACTTCGGTTTTGTATAAATCACCAATTACGGATAAGCCTCCACACATATCGCCATACAAAGTTCCATATCCTACAGCCAATTCACTTTTATTGGTGGTGTTAAGCAAAATATAACCAAACTTATTGCTCATGGCCATTAATATAATGCCTCTTGAACGTGATTGCATATTCTCTTCAGTCAAACCAAATGGTGTGTCCTTAAAGTGTGGAGCTAAAGTATTTTGAAGAGTATTAAATGTATTTTCAATAGAAATGGTTTCGTATGAAATACCTAAGTTATTAGCAAGTGCTACCGAATCGCTGATAGAATGATCTGAAGAAAATTCAGAGGGCAATAAAAGTGCTTTTACATTTTCAGTTCCTAAGGCTTTTGAAGCAAGGTATAGCACCAATGCCGAATCTATACCCCCTGATAAACCAAGGATGGCTTTGGTAAATCCTAGTTTGTGAAAATACTCTCTTATCCCAAGTACCAATGCTGATTCAATATTTTCAAATTTCGAATGAAGTCTCTCGACTCCGCTCGAGATGACAATGTTATTTAAAACTTCCCACTTCCCATTTCGCATTTCGCACTCCAACATATCTTCTTCAAAGTATTTGGCCACTGCAATCAACTTTCCTTCTGCATCTGTTATACAACTACCACCATCAAAAATCATGTGTGTTTGTCCACCTATATGGTTTACATACAACACGGGAAGTTGGTATTTAAGTGCGTTGTTACGCAAAACTTCTTGTCGGGTTTTTATTTGTGTTTTGCTAAATGGCGAAGCCGCAATGTTGATGATAAAATCAGGATTTTGTTTAATCAATTCGTCCATGGGAGTTTGGATGTAAAGCGGATTTTCATTCAAATTCCAAAGGTCTTCGCAGATGGTTAAAGCAATTTTGCTTCCTTTATATTCAATCACATTGAATTGTCTATGAGGCTCAAAATATCGGTATTCATCAAACACATCATAATTTGGAAGCAGTGTTTTATCCGTTATTTGTTGCACTTTTCC
>CAIVPY010000216.1 GCA_903907885.1 uncultured Bacteroidota bacterium | reverse complement strand
CTAAAATGTCGGATATTTGCCACAAACAATAAGCATAAACTACAAATATGTCTCAAACATCTAGTCTTAACTTTATAGCCAAATTGGGCTTAAAAGAAACCAACCATGGAACATCAACAGGCCAAAAACAATTTTCGTCAGCGAATGCCGAATGTAAAGAAATATTCTCGCCCGTAGATGGCAAGCTGATAGGAAAGGTAACATTTACCACCGAATCAGAATACAACGAAGTAATTACAAAAGCGCAAGAAGCTTTTTTGATTTGGCGCAAAATGCCAGCACCCAAAAGGGGTGAAATAGTGCGTCAATACGGAAATTTATTGCGCGAATACAAGCAACCACTTGGCGAATTGGTTAGTTACGAAATGGGCAAAAGCTTACAAGAGGGCTTAGGAGAGGTACAAGAGATGATTGACATTTGTGATTTTGCGGTTGGTTTAAGTCGCCAACTTCATGGCCTTACCATGCACAGCGAAAGACCCAACCACCGAATGTACGAACAATACCATCCACTAGGAATTGTTGGAATAATATCTGCTTTTAATTTCCCTGTAGCGGTGTGGAGTTGGAATAGTATGTTGGCAGCCGTTTGTGGAGATGTTTGTGTTTGGAAGCCATCAGAAAAAACGCCATTATCAGCAATTGCATGCCAACAATTGATGGCAAAAGTGTTAAAAGAAAATAACTTACCAGAAGGAATATTCTGTTTGATAAACGGAGATTATAAAGTAGGAGAGTGGATGAGCAAAGACGAAAGGATTCCTTTGGTTTCTGCTACGGGTTCAACCAGAATGGGGCGTATTTTAGGTGCCACCGTAGCGCAACGATTTGGAAAAGCTTTGCTAGAATTAGGGGGTAATAATGCTATCATTTTATCACCTAATGCAAACTTAGATATTGCCATGATTGGTGTTGTTTTTGGAGCTGTAGGTACCGCAGGACAAAGGTGCACAACTACCCGAAGGTTGATAGTTCACGAAAGCTTATACGATACCGTAAAAGAAAAACTTATCAAAGCGTATAGCCAACTTACAATTGGAAATCCTTTAACAGGAAATTTGGTTGGACCATTGATTGACAAAGCGGCCGTAGGCGCCTATCTAAACGCTATTGAGGAATTGAAAAAAGAAGGGGGAACTGTTTTGTGTGGTGCCGAAGTAATGACTGGAGAAGGATATGAAAGTGGTTGTTACGTAAAACCAACTATTTGTGAAGCTAAAAATGAATATGCCATTGTGCAACACGAGACCTTTGCACCTATTTTATATCTGTTAAAGTACAAAGAATTGGACGAAGCCATTGCTATACAAAATGGCGTAAAGCAAGGGTTGAGCTCAAGCATATTTACTGATAATATGCAAGAAGCGGAAGCTTTCCTGTCTGCATGGGGTAGCGATTGTGGTATAGCCAACGTAAACATTGGTACTAGTGGTGCAGAGATTGGTGGTGCTTTTGGTGGCGAGAAAGAAACAGGTGGCGGTAGAGAGAGCGGTAGCGATAGCTGGAGAGCGTATATGCGCAGACAAACCAATACCATTAACTATGGCAAAGAATTGCCGTTGGCACAAGGTATCAAGTTTGATTTGTAATTGTTTGATATGGATAATTTAAAGCATATTGTTTTAGTCTTAATCATTTTTGGTTTGATGGTGTCATCCTCGTGTGTAAAATGTGATAAAGCTAATGATGTGGTTCGAACGTCTTCTTTCAAGCCATTTTCGAAGACTTTAATACCAAGTATAAACGGTTCAATAGAATTTATTTCTGACTCAAATATGTCAATTGTATTTGATGATGTTTCTACAGAACACGGTTTTAATAAATACAAAACCTGTATGTGTATTGAATGCTGTTGTAATGACTACGTAAATCAAGAATCTACCAGACAGCTATATATATCAAACAAAAAAAATGTTTCTTTTCAAGTATATTTAGGTGCAGGAGATTCTATAGATTTTGTAAGATTTGGTATGTATAAAATGTCAAGTGATACATCTGAATATGTCTCCTTTTTGAGATACTTTGATAATGAAAACCCATTAAAGCTTACCACAGATTCAATAGCTAATTGTAAATTTCTAGCAACAAAAACAATAAACAACAAGGTGTTTAACAATGTGTATGTAATTTCTGGTAAAACAGACGAAAACAAGAAGTTTGCCGATGAGGTATATTATACTTCAAAGGAGGGAATAGTTGGTTATAAATTGAACGATAAGAGTATTTGGATTATAAAGCAATAAATTGATGTCATTTTAATCATATAATGACATATTAAAGCCAAGACAAGGGGTTGAGGACTTTGAATTGGGTCATGGATATAATATGGGAATTTTGCAACAATTAGAAAGATTATTAACCGATAATGAGTGACTATAACAATGTTTTTCCCGAACAAATTGATGCCGATGAAAAGGATTATTTATACATAAAACGGTCTGGGATAACAAATGCGGGTAAGGGATTGTTTTCATCCATTCCTGTTTACAAAAACGAAATTGTTGCTGTTTATAGAGGTGAAATCTTATCAAAATCAGAAGCAACAAGCAGGGCAAAAAAGGGGTTAGATGCTTTTTTTATTATCATGCCAACAGGCTCCGTTTTAGATTCTAATAACACAGTATGTTTTGCAAAATTTGCCAATGATGCATTGGGTTTTTCGGCCTCTAGTTTTAAAAACAATGCAACCATTATGCTCAACTCAAAGAATCAAATATGCTTGGTGGCTATAAAAAAAATACAGGCCAATCAAGAAATATTTTGTAGTTATGGAAAGGTTTATTGGAACAATTTTAATAATAATTCTATTTGATACTCTCCTCTTTTTGAGGGAGTTCGTAAAAAGCTAAAAAAACCTTTATATTATTTGTAGCTTTGGTACAAGGTTTGTAAACAGAGACACCATGAACAAAAGTATTAAATATCCTGTTTTGCTATTAGTTGCTTGTATAAGTATAAACAGTTATTCGAGCGAGCTTCCAAAATCAAAAAACTACAACCAGGTGAAAGTAAATAACGGAGCTTTTACTTATGGCGAAAAGCTAGAGTATCGTATGCACTATGGTCCTTTTAATGCTGGCTATGCCACACTCGAAATTCAAAAAGATCCTGTAATTGTTAATGGCCGTAAAACGTATAATATTAAAGCTTCGGCCAAATCATCTGGCTCTATAGATTTTTTATACAATAAAGTTAGAAACGACTACGAAACCTTTATGGATGAAGAGTTTTTAGTGCCTTTGAAATACACCAAAAAGGTGGAAGAGGGTAAATATCGTGATTCTGATTTTGCCTTGTTCGACAGAAACGAGAATAAAATCAATGCCAAAAAAGCATCTATTGAAAACGTTTCACCCCAAGTTCAAGATTTGCTTTCGGTATATTATTGGACAAGGGTTTGGGATGTTAAGAATGCAAAAGTTGGCGAGTCGTATCCAACGGTTTTTTATATGGACGGAAAGGTATATAACTATGCCATAAAATATTTGGGTAAAGATGTGATAAAGATAGATGCGGGTAAATTTAATGCCATCAAAATAAGACCACAGGTTAAAACAGGCGATTTCTTTAAAAACGAAGATGCACTAACTATTTGGGTAAGTGATGACGATAACCACATGGTATTAAAAGTTGAATCTGAAATATTTATTGGTGCAGTTGCCATGACCCTAACTGATTATAAAAACCTAAGAAATCCTGCAACATCAAAAATAAATTAATAAGGTGCCGATACTTTAGAAACGGAAGAACTGTTTAAGAGTTTCATACTTATCTAACAATCATAGTACGTGTTATGGTTTTTTGACCCATCACCTGAACCACATTGGTGTCTCCTTTGTTTCCACTTTGTGCCCTTAAGTAATAGTTACCCTGTAAGATAAAACCAAAGTCTGCAGTACCACTAGCTGTATTAACGGTATTCAAATAGTAGTTTCTTTTCAAGTCTTCATAGCTTGGGTATAAATACACTTGTGCTCCATTGATGGTGCTATTTCCATTTGTACCATCTAACACCACTACCTTTAATCTCCCTGTAAATTGCGAACTATCACTTGTAATAATGGTTTGAGAAGGATTGGATGAATCAGACTTAGAGCAAGCAAAAATAATGCAAGCTAATACGAAAAGAAGTAGGGTGTTTTTCATTGATAAATATCCTTTTAAGGTAAGTAATGCAAAATTCTTTTTTTGTTGTCTTTGGTTATTGTAATAACCTTTTCTCTAACAAATATAAGATCAGAAGTTAACCAAGAAATATTGTTTTCATAAATAGACCACCTACAATATTCAAGTTTATTATGAAAATAGTAAGCATGAATAATATTACAAGAATCAATCAAGTATACGTATTCTTTATTTTTATAAGGTCTAATTTTTCTTTTTATTATTGTATTCTTGTTTGACTGCTTTACAACAATTTTTCTATTGCTTCTTTTAATGTCAATTTTTTCATTCGGTGTCCATTTAGCTCTAACTATAGAATTAACAACGTTTTCAATTGAGTCAAAATTTGCATTTTGAGCTGATGAGACAAATGCACAAGCCGAAAAAAACAGAATAAATAAAGGTTTTTTCATAGAGTCTTTCTGTGTAATCCG
>CAIVPY010000215.1 GCA_903907885.1 uncultured Bacteroidota bacterium | reverse complement strand
TGTAACATCAGTTCCAAGTCTTTTTATTAAAGCTCTCCCTCCTTTTTCACTTTCAACTACAAATTTTTTTATATGTTTTACCGATTCTCTAACAAAATCTGCTAGAAAATTATTTGTGTTATCTTCACTCAAAAAATTGGGTATTAAGTAGAGTTTACCGTAGCCTTTATGGTTCATATTTACTAATGGTTTGATTTGTAATTATTTAAATAATAATATTCTATTTGATTTTAATGGCAATACCCTATATTTTTGCCAACTTCAAAAAATTAAAGTATGGCAATATTAACAAAAATTAGAAACAGATCAGGATTGGCTGTTGGCTTTGTAGGATTAGCACTGGCTCTTTTTGTAATTTCAGATGCACTAAATAGCAATACAGCTATCTTTGGTGGCAAAGGAAACTCAAGTACTGTGGGCGAAATTGCAGGTGAAAAAGTAGGTATCAAACTTTTTCAGCAAAAATATGATGAGCAAGAGCAAATCATGAAAGAGAGAAACCCAAACCAAGCAATTGATGATAATACAAGAAATCAATTACGCGACCAAGTATGGAATCAGCTGTTGCAAGACAATTTAATGGCTAAAGAATATAAAGAATTAGGACTATCAGTTAGTAATGAAGAGTTAGAAGACATGATATATGGTGATAATATCAATTCTAACATCATCCAAAGTTTTACTGACCCTAAAACTGGTGCTTTCGATAAAAACAATGTAAAGCGTTATTTGAAACAGCTAAACGACAATGGCGATGAAAAAGGTAAGAAACAATGGAAACAATACGAGGACTTTTTAGTGCAAGACGCTATGAGCCGTAAGTATAGTAACATAGTAAAAAAAGGCACTTACGTTACTTCTATTGATGCTAAAAATCTATATGTATCACGCACACGCACAGCAGAATTAAACCTAGTGGCATTGTCATACAATCAAATTGCCGATAGCACAATTGCAGAGGATGAAAGTGATATGAAATCATACTTTCGCAAAAATCAAAACAAATACAAGGAAAAAGAAAATAGCCGTAAATTAGATTTTGTGGTTTGGGATTTTGCTCCAACAAGTGAAGATAGTGCGATTATTCGTAAGTGGGCTTTTGATCAAACTGAGCAGTTTAAATTAGCAAAAAATGATACAGCTTTTGTTGACAACAATGGTGATTCTAAATTTGATCCTATTGCGAAACCACGTAGTGCATATCCTGAAGAAGTAGTTGGAAGTTTGTTTAGCGATTCGGTTGGTAGTGTTGTAGGACCAATATTTAAGGATGGAAAATATAAGATTTTCAAAATATCAGGGGTAAAAGAAGACACAGTGTATTACATGCACGCTAGTCATATATTATTCAAAGTGGATGGCCCAACAGCTGAAGATACTCTTAAAAGTAAAGCTAAAGCCGAAGGAATTTTGAAAAACCTAAAAAATGGTGCTGACTTTGCGGCAGCAGCTTCTGAGTTTGGAACTGATGGTACAAAAGACAAAGGTGGTGACTTAGGTTGGTTTGCTGAAGGTCAAATGGTACCTGAATTTAACAAAGCAGTAAAAGAAGGTGCTAAAGGCGATTTGAAATTGGTTAAAACTCAATTTGGATGGCATATTATAAAAATCACTGATAACAAGTCTAAGAAATTAGTTTGTGCTGGTATGCTTGAAAGAGCTATAGAGCCAAGCGAGCAAACCTTAAATCATGCTTATAATGATGCTAGTCAATTTGCATCGGCTAGTACAAGTGCTGATGATTTTGATAAAAATGTGGCTGAAAGAAAATTACAAAAACGTGTGGCTGATTATGTAAGAGAAACAGATACGTATTTGCCGGGTTATAACGATGCTCGCTCTGTTGTACAATGGGCTAATACTGCTAAAACGGGCGAAGTGAGTGAAGTGTTTACGGTAGGTGATAAATATGTAATTGCTGTGCTTAAAGATATTAAAGAGAAAGACAAAGCTAGTTTTGAGTCTGCTAAAGATAGAGTTTCTGGTGACTATAAAAAAGATAAAAAAGCTGAACAGCTTTTAGAGAAAATAAAAACGGCTTTGGAGGGTGCTACTACCCTAGAGGCAGTCAGCACAAAATTAAATTCCCCAATTATACCTACCAGTTCGTTAAATCTTGAAAATCCAAACTTTGCAAATATTGGTGGCGATAACACTTTTGCAGGAACTGTTTTTGGTTCAACAGCAGGCAAGTTATTAGGCCCAGTAAAAGGAGATGCTGCGGTGTATGTATATATGGTTAATAAATTTAATGAAGCCCCTACAGTAAAAGATTTTAGTCAATATAAAAACGAGATGGAAAATAATTTCAAACAAAGAATGGAATATGGATATCTTGAAGCTTTAAAAGATTTAAAAGGTGTAAAAGATTTTAGATTT
This sequence comes from uncultured Bacteroidota bacterium, assembly GCA_903907885.1. Classification (GTDB taxonomy): domain Bacteria; phylum Bacteroidota; class Bacteroidia; order UKL13-3; family UKL13-3; genus RGVD01. Next base: position 195 of record CAIVPY010000215.1, on the reverse strand, counting down.
AAGTTTTTCTAATAATATTTTAAAGATAAATTGAAAAAATGCCACTCAATATTGGGTGGCATTTTTGTTTTGTTAATAGCATTTGGTTCACATTCGTAATTCTATTTTGACGAAACATAAAAGACTAATACAGCGTGTAGAATCATAATTAAAATAAGTTATTCAAACCTTGTAATATCAGCACCAAGCAAACGA
>CAIVPY010000214.1 GCA_903907885.1 uncultured Bacteroidota bacterium | reverse complement strand
GTGCGAAATGTAAGCTTTAATTATAGCCCACAAACGATGCAGTACAGAACCAACAACGATAATTATAATGTAGAAAACATGAGTTGGACTTTTGTAAATTATAGAGTGGGTTTACGTCAAGCTTTCAATAAAAACATAAGTGCTTATGCCATGTATGGACGCAGCAATAGAGAACCTGCAAGAGTTGATTATTTTAAAGACGAACATCCTTACAGCGACATCAAACAAAGCGATATTAAGCATGAAACTGTGAATGATTATGAACTTGGAGCTGGCTATAAAAACAATGGTATTATGGTAAACGCCAATTTGTTCTATATGGGTTTTGAAAACCAAATTGCATCAACAGGAAGTATAAATTCGTATGGTGTTCCCATAAATGTAAATGTGGGAGCAAGCGTGCGCCAGGGCATAGAGCTTGATGGCGTATGGAAAATAAATAAAATGTTTTGGCTAACACATAGCTCGGCATTTAGTCAAAACACCATCGATAAAATAAATTTGCACTATTACGACCCAAACTCTTATGCTGATACCGCTATAAGCAAAACAAATACAACAGCAGCTTTATCGCCATCGGTAATTATTAACCAAGGCTTGCGTTTTATACCTGCAAAATGGTTGTATACCGAGTGTAATTTTCGTTATGTAAGTATGCAATATTTGGATAATAGCCAAGATAAAAACATGAGTATTCCTGATTTTAATTGCATTGATTTAAAATTAGGTGCAAGCTTAAAACATATTATCAAACTTGGCGAGCCCAGCATAAGCATACAAGTAAATAATATTACCGACCAATTATACACACCAGCAGGAACAGTAAAGGCTTATACCAACACACTAGATAGCCAAGGCAAAATTGGATCGGTAGGATTGTTTTACCCTGCTGCTGCCCGCAATGTGTTTGTAAGTTTAAGTTGGAAATTTTAGGTAATTAAACTCCTATTAATGCCACAGTGGAGCCAGGCAAAATAACAGCCTTAGAAACCGAATTGGAGAAAGCATAAGCATTTCATTCTTCAAAGAAAATCTCAAGCCAATGTCTTGGGATTTTTTGTGTGAAGTGTTTTAAAACAAAGCTCTTTTAATGATTTGGATTTGCAAAACATTAGAATACATTTGTTAAGTAAGTATGGCAAATACATATTTATCTACCCATATTGGAGAGATAAGGATGGAAAACCCTTATATACAAGTTACCGGTCATGCTAGGACGACAAACCAACAATTAAGAAATTAAAATGACAAGAAGTTACTACTCAAATTCAATTTCGGACTTCTTGCAAGATGATGAAACTCGAATTCTTGGTCAGTTAAGTTTGCATCACAACCATGCACTTGAAGACTTACAAAAAAACTCTTGGGTTAAACAAATAACAATTCTCAAAGACACACTTCAAAGTATTAAAAACGGACAAATTTATTTTGAGTTTTCTATACCTCGAATGGGAAAACGAGTTGACAATGTTTTAATAATAAACGACCTTATTTTTGTTTTGGAATTCAAAGTTGGTGATACCCAATTTCAAAAACATTCCATTGAACAAGTAGTTGACTATTGTTTGGACTTACAAAACTTTCACGAAGGAAGTCATCACGAAAAATTAATTCCGGTATTAATTTCAACTAAAGCGGAACCAATAGAAAATTCATTTAAAGTTTTAGACAATTTATTCGAGCCTCTAAAAGCCAATCAGCAAAATTTAAGTGCCGTAATCACCAAAACACTTATACAAAGCAACGGGAAACAAATAAATGCAACTGATTGGGAAAATTCAATTTACAAACCCACTCCAACAATTATTGAAGCTGCTCAAGCACTTTACAAAGGACATAATGTAAAGGAGATTTCAAGACACGATGCGGGAGCAATCAATCTTTCAAAGACAACTGACTGCATAAACAACATAATTGAAACCGCAAAGAGAGAAAATAAAAAATCAATTTGCTTTTTGACAGGCGTTCCTGGTGCTGGAAAAACACTTGCGGGTCTAAATATAGCCAACGAAAGAATGAAAGCCGCTGAAGATGAACATGCCGTTTTCCTTTCTGGAAATGGTCCATTGGTTGACGTATTAAGAGAAGCCCTGACAAGAGATGAAGTTGAAACATCAAAAGAAAATGGTGTGCCATTAACGAAGAAAGTTGCAGCAATAAAAGCTAACGCTTTTATTCAGAATATTCATCACTTCAGAGACGATAATTTAATTTCTAAGAAAGCACCGATTGAGAAAGTAGTAGTATTTGACGAAGCACAAAGAGCTTGGGCAAAAGAACAAGTTAGTTCGTTCATGAAACGAAAAAAGGGAGTTGAAGACTTCGATATGTCAGAGCCTGAATATTTAATTAGTGTCATGAATAGACATGAAGACTGGTGTACCGTTATCTGTTTGATTGGAGGTGGTCAAGAAATAAATACAGGTGAAGCGGGCGTTTCTGAATGGCTTTCGTCTTTGAAAAATAACTATCCTCACTGGGATATTCATTATTCAAATTTAATTTCAACTGATGACAATTATTTATCAGATTTTGAATTGCGCAATTGGCTCCAAGAAGTGGCGACTGAAAAACATGAATTACATTTATCAGTTTCAGTAAGGTCATTTCGTTCAGAGAAAATTTCTGAATTAATGCACGAAATTTTAGAAGCAAACCATGAAAGAGCTACAACTCTAATCGGAGAAGTAAAAAATGATTTTCCGCTTTTCATAACAAGAGATTTAACAACCGCAAAAAAATGGTTGAGAACTCAAGCAAAAGGAAGTGAAAGAATTGGACTGGTTGCAAGTTCGGGCGGCAGAAGGTTGAGACCTTTAGGAATTGATGTTAAAAATGAAATCTCAGCTCCAAATTGGTTCTTGAATAATTCAGATGATATTCGTTCTTCTTATTTCTTGGAAGAAATAGCAACTGAATTTGACATACAAGGTTTAGAAATTGATTGGGTCTGTTTAGCTTGGGACATCAACTATAATTTCAAAGATGGAAAATGGAATTGTCAATATTTTTCAGGGACTAAGTGGCAAAACATCCACAATGAGAACGACAAAACGTATTTACAAAATGCATATAGAGTTCTTTTAACCAGGGCTAGACAAGGACTAATAATTTTCATTCCAGAAGGAGACAACCTTGACCATACTAGACCAAAAGAACTGTATGACCAAACATTTAATTACTTTCAATCATGTGGAATACGAACTATATAGCGACATTAGAAAAAGAAGCACGAACCGCTAAAATGTCGGGTGCAGTGCTTCTATGACAGTTCAGTGCAAGATTTAAGTTCGGTTTTTCAAATGAACATTTGTGGTGAAAAGCCCGCCCATCGCAAATCTGCAAAACGTTAAACCAATACCAAAGTGAGATTTACAGATCTAACCTTAACGACCAAATAAATTAAATACTCATAACATCAAAAAAATGAAATACAAAATAGGAACAAAAGAAACACCTTTGGTTTTAAAAACACCACCTTTATCATCAGAATATACGATGCACACAGACGAAAAAGACGGCAAAGAAATATTAGTTTGTACAGTGGGCAAAACCATTTTGCATTACGATTACCGTTGCCTTATAGACTTGCATACCATGTTAAAAGCACACGGAGATTGGATGGAATTGGGTAGTGCAGACGAACAAAAACCAGCGAAAAATGGAACTGTTGAAGCTTGGGCACGTTCAGAAAACAACCCAATTGGCGGTTGGTATGGACTTAAAAAAGGTCTTCGTGGGCGCTTCGGTATGTATATTCCACCTCTAATGGAATCATTAGGACTTGCTGAAGTTACACACGATGCAAAAGGAAATAAAATGAAAGCTAAGTAGCCACAGTAAAGCCTTTCGCTGCTGCGAAGGTCAGCTCATACCAGCATGGGTGTGAAAAATTATTCTCTAAGCCAACTGCATTTTCACATGCTCAATATCGGCTTCCCAAAAATGCTCGCCTACTTCGGTAAATCCATGTTTGGCATAGAGGCCTTTGGCACTTAGCTGTGCATGCAGGTATATCATTTTATCCTTTTCGGGCAAATCATCGATAACCATTTTTAATAAAGCCGAAGCCACGCCTTTCATTCTAAATTTTTCTAAGACAGCAAATCGTTCTAATTTATAACCTTTGTCGGTTATGCGCCAACGGGCTGTTCCAGCAGGTTCTCCATCATACAAGGCAAGAAAATGGGTTGATTCATCTTCATACTCCCATTCAATTTCTTCAGCACAGTTTTGCCCAATCACAAAAACTATTTTGCGAATGGCCCAAGCCGTTTCTTGGTCTTTTGGGTCTACTATTTTAATTACTTTCAACATCTGTAAAATAAAAAAATAGCTACCCACAATCATATTATAAAAACAATAGTGAGTAGCTATATGCTTGGGTTATTTTCCTAATTCTAAATTGCCTAAATCCTCAGCTTCTTTCAACTTCATTATTTGATCCAATGCGTCTGGCACCACATCACTGCAAATGGTAATAAAACTACCTTTTACCGCATTTTTAATGGCATATTCGATGGCTTCTTTTTCTTTCTTGATGGTAGTAACTTTTTTATTGGCATCTATCTCGCTAATACCTGTTGTCATCAAATCAATAATCTGTTCCTCTGTTCTGCCTCTTAAATTTTTATCCTGGCGAATGATAATCTCATCAAACATTTTAGCAGCTACTTTACCTAAGTTGATAGTATCTTGATCTCTTCTATCACCCACACCAGCAATCACACCTACTTTTTGTGTAGCATCTATTTTGCTAAGCATATCTGCTATGGCTTCAAAACCCGCTGTGTTGTGGGCATAATCCACCATCACATCAAAATTCTTAAATCTAAAAATATTCATGCGTCCAGGCGTTTGCGCTGGGCCAGGAATAAACGTAGCTAAAGCCAATCGCATATCTTCTATCTTATAATTGCGAATAAATCCTGCAAGAATGGTTGGTAATATATTAGCTATGTTGTATGTGGCACGTCCACCAAAAGTAAGGGGAATATTAATTGCTTTTTCAACCCTAATTTTCCAAGTGCCTTTGCAAATGGTTACATAATCATTTTCATAGATAGCAGCTAATCCACCTTTTGCAGTATGCTCTTTTATGATTGGATTGTTCTCATCCATACTGAAGAATGCATGTTTGCAACGCAAATCTTTTGTCATGCCTACTGTGTGTTTGTTGTCGGCATTCAATATGGCATAACCTCCTGGCAAAACACTCTCAGGAACCACCGCTTTCACTCTGGCTAATTGCTCTATGGTATCAATATCACCCAAACCAAGATGGTCTTCGGCAACATTGGTAACAATGGCTATATCGCAATTATGGAAGCCTAATCCAGAACGTAAAATTCCACCTCTAGCACATTCCAAAACGGCAAAGTCAACTGTTGGGTCTTTTAACACAAATTCTGCACTAACAGGCCCCGTACAATCGCCTCGCATCATTAATTGATTTTGAATATAAACCCCATCTGTGGTGGTATAACCTACTTTGTGTCCCATGGTTTTTACCATGTGAGCCATTAATCGAGTGGTGGTTGTTTTTCCATTGGTTCCAGTAACAGCAATAATAGGAATGCGAGCGGTACTACCAACAGGGTACAACATATCAATTACAGGTTCGGCAATATTTCTTGGCAATCCTTCAGCTGGATCGATGTGCATTCTAAAACCAGGTGCAGCATTTACTTCTATTACTCCCCCACCCGATTCGGCTAATGGCTCGGATAAAGTATTTGCCATAATGTCTATACCACAAATATCCAAACCTATAATTTTTGCAATACGTTCACACATAAAAATATTATCAGGATGAACCATATCCGTAACATCTGTTGCCGTTCCTCCCGTACTAAGATTAGCAGTAGGTTTCAACCAAAGCTCTTCACCTTTGGGCAATACAGAGCTTAGTATCAAGTTTTTCTTGTCCAACATATCCATGGTAAAATCATCCACTTTGATGCTAGTCAATGTTTTTTCATGTCCATAACCTCTTCTTGGGTCAAGGTTAGTTATATCAATCAATTCTTGTACGGTATGCTTTCCATCACCTGTTACAGATGCAGGCTTGCGAATGGCTGCTGCAATAAATTTATAATTGATAACTAAAATACGGTGGTCTAGACCAGTAATAAATTTTTCAACGATTACACCACGCGAATATTTTTTAGCAGCTTCTAATCCTTTTACGGCATCCTCCCAATTGTTAATATTGGTGGTAGCTCCTTTGCCATGATTTCCATCAACTGGCTTAGTAACAATTGGATATTTAATACTTTCAATAGCAGCTTCTAAGCCTTCTTCAGTGTATACTATTCTACCTTTAGGAACTGGTATTTCGGCTGCTCCCAAAAGGTTTTTAGTCTCTTCTTTATCACAAGCAATATCTACAGCAATGCTTCCTGTGGTGCTGGCTATGGTGGCTCTAATGCGCTTTTGATTTACTCCATAACCCAATTGCACAAGTGAATTTCGGTTTAATCTAATGTAAGGAATACCTCGTGCTACAGCTTCATCAACGATGCAACCTGTACTTGGTCCTAAGCGTTCATCTTCACGAATTTCTCTAAGTGTTTGGATATCGTTTGCAAGATCGTATTCGGTATTGTTAATTAATGACCTAGCAATTTCAACAGCCGCTTTGGCGGCATACACTCCTGCCTTTTCTTCCATGTAACTAAAAACCACATTGTAAATGCCCTCTTTTCCAGTGCCGCGTGTGCGACCAAAGCCACAGTTCATTCCAGCAAGGCATTGAATTTCTAAAGCAATGTGTTCTATTACATGACCCATCCAAGTGCCTTCTTTTACACGCATAAAAAATCCACCATCTGAACCCTCAGAACATCGATGTCCGAACATACTAGGAAAAAGTGCTTCTAATCTATTTCCAAATCCAGGAATTTTATTCGTAGGCAATTGTTCTAATTCTTCTAAATCAAGCCTCATTTGAATTAGTTTATGTCTTCGTATCGACCAATAATTTGGTCCACGCATTGTTTTAATATCTAGTACTTTCATGGTTACAAATTGATATGTTGATTGTTAATTGTTTTTAGTTTGTTGGTTTTGTGTGTAAGATTATATTCGCACACTTCAGAAACAATAATAAATAAAATACATTGGAAAAACCAAAAGGTAAGCTAATTTCAGTTGGAGGGGCTGAAGATAAGGGCACAGACTTAGAGCAAGGATTTATTCAACGCAATCGTTTAAACTTTTTTGAACTAGGAATTCTTAAACGCATAGTTGTTGAAACAGGCGGAACTGATAAACGTATAGAAGTTATTACTACGGCTTCATCTATACCTGCAGAAGTAGGTGAAAATTATTTAAACTCATTTGGAAAAATTGGCTGTACCAATGTAGGCGTTATTGATATTCGTAATCGTGCCGATGCCAATAATTCAGAATATATTGAACGTATTAAAAACTGTAATTGTGCCATGTTTAGTGGTGGCGACCAATTGCGATTGACCAGCATTTTTGGTGGTACTGAAATATACCAAATTCTTCATGATAGGTATTTGTATGAAGATAATTTTGTGATAGCTGGAACAAGCGCAGGAGCAATGGCAATGAGTAATACAATGATTTATCAAGGTAAAAGCGAATTGGCACATTTAAAAGGCGAAGTAAAAATTACCACAGGTTTAGCATTTATCGCCAATGTTATTATAGATTCGCATTTTGATAAACGTGGTAGGTTTAGTCGCTTGGCACAAGCAGTTGCTAGTAATCCTCAGTGCTTAGGCATTGGATTGGGCGAAGATACCGGTGTAATAGTAACCAATGGGAATGAGCTTGAAGTTGTTGGAAGTGGTGCCGTTATTTTAGTGGATGGAAAAGACATCAACCATAGCAATATTACCGATGTGGATTTTGGTGCTCCTATTTCAGTTGAAAATATCAGAGTAAATATTTTAGTAAGAGGTAATGGTTATTTATTAAAGGAAAGAAAATTTCTTTCTGAAATGATAGCAGCTGTTTATTAATATATTCATATCAACTTAATCCAGATTCACAATGTGAATCGAGGTCATTATTTTTATTACTCTACAATAGCCCAATCACCTTAGCAATAGCCTTAGCGCAGTTTTCGCCATCCATGGCCGCTGAAACAATACCTCCTGCATATCCTGCACCTTCGGCACACGGGTAAAGTCCTTGTATTTGTGTATGCTCAAAAGTATCGCGGTGGCGAGGAATCTTAACGGGAGAAGAGGTGCGAGATTCGGTACCCACCAAAACCGCTTCATTGGTATAATAACCTCTCATTTTCTTGCCAAATTCTTGTAAAGCTCCTCGCAAACTTCTATGCACAAAATCGGGCAACACATCATCGAGATTTCTACTAACAATTCCCGGCAGATATGAACAACCGGGAAGGCTTTGAGAATGCTTTTTGTTTACAAAATCAACTACCCTTTGAGCGGGCGCTTTCAGGTTTTTCTCTGCCTTATCAAAACAATTTTGCTCCACCGAGGCCTGAAACATCATTGCTGCTAATGGGCCATGCTTTTCAAAGCCTTTCAAATCGGGTAATTCAACCGAAACCACCATGCCACTGTTAGCGTAAGGGTTGTTTCTTTTTGATGGACTCCAACCATTTACCACTATCTCGCCTGCATGGGTCATGGCAGGAGCTATGATACCACCCGGACACATGCAAAAGGAAAATACACCGCGACCTGAAACTTGCTGCACCAACGAATAACTACTAGCAGGCAGGTATTCGCTACGCTTACCGCTACATTTGTATTGTATTTTGTCAATCAAATCTTGAGGGTGTTCAATCCTAACACCTAGAGCGAATGGCTTTGCCTCAATCAAAATATTTTTTCTGTGCAACAATTCAAAAACATCTCTTGCCGAATGCCCGGTAGCAAGAATTAGATTTTTAACTTTATATTTTGAATGTTGATTAATGGTAATGCTTTTAACTTTATTGTCTATTGTTTCAATATCGGTTAGCTTTGAGTTAAAGTGCACTTCGCCACCACAGCTAAGAATTGTTTCTCTAATGGCGGTAATAATTTGAGGTAGTTTGTTAGTGCCAATATGGGGATGACTTTCGTATAAAATATTGCTGTCAGCTCCATGTTTTACAAGCAATTTCAGCACCCGCATAACGTCACCGCGTTTGTTGCTACGAGTATATAATTTACCATCGCTGTATGTACCAGCACCTCCTTCACCAAAACAATAATTACTTTCAGGATTTACGGTATTGTTTTTATTGATGTTCGCCAAATCTCTTCTACGTTCCCGCACGTCTTTACCACGCTCAAAAATGACAGGTTTTAAACCTAATTCTATTAGTTGTAATGCAGCAAAAAATCCAGCAGGACCCGCACCAATAATATGAACTTCTTGTGCGTTTGCAACATTCTTAAAATCAAAGTCGATACTGTCTGCTTCAGGCTTTTCATTCAAAAAAACTTCAAGTTGTAGTATTACCCTAACGGGTTTTTTACGGGCATCAATGCTTTTTTTCTGATAAGTGAAACCTGAAATTTCTTGTGCAGACACACCTAAAAATCTTTGCAAATAGTTTTTCACACTTTCATCGTTGTGAAGCTCTTCGGGAAGTGCGGTGATTTGTATTGTTTTTCTCATGTTGTTAGGTAATTATCCTAAAATGTGGGCAACAAATGTGAGTTAATCCACAGTCATTTCATACTTTTGACAAAAAATTATTTAACACCATGAAAAAAATAAACCTTGCCTTGTTGGCACTCATCATCACATTAGGTATCAGTTCTTGCTCACAAAGGTATTCGTATTTGAGCCGGGTAAAATCAGATAGCCCTAAGCAAGAAATAGTTAAAAAAACATCAATTAAAGTAAATGAGATTGCTTCAAAAACATATAGAAGCAATGTGCAAGCAAGTAAATATTTGCTAGCATCAATTGAAACTAAAAATGTGGTGGTTTCTGCAAATACACACTTAGAAGAAGTGGCAAGCATTTTGGCACAAACTGTGAAAACAACAAACACACACTCTATAAATAAATCATTGGTAAAAAAAATCAATAAAATTAACACGATTGTAAAAGAACAAACCAGCAAACCAAGCAACAAACTTGATAAGCAAGACACCACTAAAACACAATTAGAAATTGATGGAGTGAAATGGATGATTGCTGGTTTAATAATAATTTTAGTAGGTGCAGTTTTAACCTTTGCTTTGGGTGGATTAGGAGTTACAGTAGGTGGCATTGGAGGATTGATTTTCGTAATAGGCTTAATATTTTTCTTACTAGATTATTTGAAATAAAAAATGATTGATACGAAACCACTTCAACACACTTCAACACAGGTTCGCAGAGACGTTCTTCGTATGGTTCATGGTTGTAAATCGGGTCACCCTGGAGGTTCATTAGGTTGTGCAGACTTTTTAACAGCTTTGTATTTCCATATTATGGAGCACAATACTAATTTTAAAATGGATGGCACCAATGAAGATGTTTTCTTTCTTTCAAACGGACATATTTCACCAGTATTTTATAGTGTTTTAGCTCGCTCTGGGTATTTTCCCATAAGTGAGCTAAAGACATTTCGCAGGCTAAATACCCGCTTACAAGGTCACCCAACCACACACGAGCATTTGCCTGGTGTGCGAATAGCATCGGGCTCATTAGGTCAAGGGGTTTCTGTTGCTATTGGCGCAGCATTGGCTAAAAAGCTAAACAACGATGATAAAATTGTGTATGCCTTAATGGGTGACGGAGAGATTGAAGAAGGTCAAAACTGGGAAGCATTCATGTATGCTGCTCACAATAAGGTTGATAATTTAATAGTTACTATAGATTATAACGGCCAACAAATTGACGGATCAACCCAGAATGTAATGGGGATAGGCGAGGATATTGAAGCAAAACTAACTGCTTTTGGTTGGAAAGTTTATAAAATGAATGGTCATAGTTTTCCGGAAATTATTGATGTAATGGAAAGAGCTAAAAGGCAAACTGGTCATGGGCAACCAATATTCATCATCATGAAAACAGAAATGGGTTACCCTATTGATTTTATGATGGGAAGTCACAAATGGCATGGGGTTGCACCCAATGATGCTGAACTGGAAAAAGCCTTATCTCAACTGCCATCAAGTTTGGGAGATTATTAATATTACAAAACCATTGACACACATTACTAAGTTCAATAAGTTAAGTTTTATTGCTTGCTTGCTTCTGACATTAATCGGTTTCAGAACATCGGCACAGCAGGCGATGCACCCCATTAAAACACGCATTTTGTTTTTGTTGGATGGATCGGGTAGTATGTATGCGCGAATGGATAATGATTTTAGGATTAATGTGGCAAAAAAGCTTCTTACTAAAATTGTTGATAGCTTAGAGAAGGCAAAAAATGTAGAAATAGCATTGCGAGTTTATGGTCATACCAGCCCACCACAAAAAAGAGATTGCCGCGACACCAGACTTGAAGTGCCTTTTAAAGAAAAAAATCACGCTGAGATTAAGAAAAAAATAGCTTCTATTACTCCTAAAGGAACAACTTTGATTGCTTATTCATTGCAACAAGCAGCTTACGATTTTCCTAAAGAACCTTACACTAGAAATGTTATTGTATTAATTACTGATGGTATTGAAGAGTGTGCAGGCGACCCTTGTGCTGTGTCTGAAGCATTGCAAAGCCAAGGGATTGTGTTAAAACCCTTTATTATTGGGCTTGGTTCTACCGAAGACTTTAGAAAAGCTTTTGAATGTGTGGGAAGGTACTACGATGCTAACACAGAAGAAGATTTTAATACCGTATTAAATGTGGTTATCTCACAAGCATTAAACAATACAACAGCCACAGTCAATCTACTTGATGTGTATAGTAAACCAACAGAAAGCAATGTGAACATGAGTTTTTATGACATGGACACCAAGCAACTGATGTATAATTATATGCATACCATTAATGAACGCGGTAACCCAGATACCGTTCAATTAGACCCAATTTACAAATATCGAATGGTGGTTCACACCATTCCCCCTGTAGTAAAAGAAAACATTAGCATGACTCCTGGTAAACATACCACTATTGCAGTTGATGCTCCCCAAGGAGAGTTAATGCTTAGGGTGGACGGTTTAACACAATATGATAAATTACAATTTATTACCCGTAAAGCAGGTGATTACAAAACACTTCATGTTCAAGATGCAAACTATAAAGAAAAATATATTGTAGGTAAATATGATATTGAGGTTTTAACATTGCCACGTTTACTTTTTAAAGATGTTTCAGTTGATCAGAGTACTGTAACTACCATGCAAATTCCTCAGCCCGGCAAATTGGTTTTGAACTATAACCTTGCCGACTATTATGCTGATGTGTATCAAATGGTACGAAACGAAATGGTATGGGTTTGTAAACTTCCGGTTGAAAGCAGAAAACACACTATAGTAATCCAACCTGGAGATTATAAAATTATATACAGAGCCAAAGGTGCTACCCGAACCAATAATACTTTTGAAAGACAATTTAAAATCAGCTCTGGAGTTGCAACAAATATTACTTTTTATTAAAAATAGAATACACCTTATATGAAAACTTTTGAGATACAAAATGTTAAAGATACGCGTAGTGGATTTGGAGAAGGCTTACACGAACTGGGTAAATCTAACCCTAGAACAGTAGCGCTTTGTGCCGACCTAATTGGGTCATTAAAAATGGATGCTTTCAAAAAAGATTTTCCCGAAAGATTTTTCCAAGTGGGTATTGCCGAGGCCAATATGATGGGTATTGCCGCAGGTTTGACCATTGGTGGATGGATTCCTTTTACAGGCACATTTGCCAATTTTAGTACAGGTCGCGTGTATGATCAAATACGTCAATCGATTGCTTATAGCGGAAAGAACGTGAAAATTTGTGCTTCACATGCGGGTATAACCTTAGGTGAAGATGGTGCCACGCATCAAATTTTAGAGGACATTGGGATGATGAAAATGCTTCCGGGCATGACAGTAATAAACCCTTGCGATTTTAACCAAACCAAAGCAGCAACCCTTGCCATTGCTGAATTAAACGGACCTGTGTATTTAAGATTTGGTCGCCCAGCAGTTCCAAATTTTACTGATGCCAATGCCAAATTTGAAATTGGCAAAGCTTTAATGCTAAGCGAGGGTACAGATGTTTCGATTTTTGCAACTGGTCATCTTGTATGGAAAGCTATCGAAGCAGGTCATATTCTAGCGAAAAAAGGCATCAGTGCTGAAGTGATAAACATTCATACCATCAAGCCACTAGATGTAGATGCTATTTTGAATTCAGTTAGAAAAACACGCTGTGTGGTAACTGCCGAAGAGCACCAAATGAATGGTGGATTGGGAGATAGTGTTGCCCAAGTATTAGCCCTGAATTATCCAGCACCAATCGAATATGTGGCAGTAAACGACAGTTTTGGTGAAAGTGGAACACCTGACGAATTGATGGTAAAATATGGTTTAGACAAAAGCAACATTGTTGATGCAGCATTGAAAGCCATTTCAAGAAAAGCATAATAATTCTTTAACTAAATTCAATACATCTTGTATGTTTGCCTCGCTTCATGAATAGAAACATAAGAGACGGCATCAATGTATTATCAAAGCTAAACAATAGGCGTATTTTCAATGCCATCAAATTGTTTAGCAGCTACTACATTTCTAAAACCATTAAAAAGCCCATTCAATGGGGTATGCCATTGAGCATGGAGATTGAGCCAACAACAAGTTGCAATTTGCGTTGTCCTCAATGTCCGAGCGGATTGCGTGAGTTTACTCGCAACACGGGGATGCTTGATTTAGAATTATACAAGAAAACCATAGACGAAATACACGAGGATTTGATTTGGTTAATTTTGTATTTTCAAGGTGAGCCCTTTTTAAATAAGCAGTTTTTAGAGTTTGTAAAATATGCCGCTTCAAAAAATATTTACACTGCTACTAGCAGCAATGCCCATTATTTTACAGATGAAATGGCAAAAGCAACCATAGAAAGTGGGCTTGATAGGCTAATTATTTCAATTGATGGTACAACGCAAGAAACCTATGGCAAGTATAGAATTGGCGGTAATGTAGAAAAGGTAATTGAAGGCACTGAAAGGTTATTGTATTGGAAAAAAAAGTTAAATAAAACCACACCTCATATCATTTGGCAGTTTATTGTATTTAAGCATAACGAGCATCAACTTCCCGAAATAAAAAAATTGGCCAAACAAATTGGGGTTGATGAATTGGGTATAAAAACGGCTCAAATTTATGACTATAAAACCAGCGATAATTTTATACCAAAAAACGAAGATTTAGCTCGTTATCGCAAAACCGAAAATGGCTACGAAATAAAAAACAAACTATTAAACCAATGTTGGCGAATGTGGCGAGGAAGTGTTATTACTTGGGACGGTTTGGTTGTGCCTTGCTGTTTTGACAAAGATGCCACACACCGTTTTGGCGATGTTAGTAACCAACATTTTACTGATGTATGGAAAGGCAAACAATATAATAATTTTAGACAAGCCATACTTAAAAGCCGCAAAGAAATTGATATCTGCACTAATTGTACAGAAGGAACAAAAGTGTGGGGAGCGTAATAGACGAATTTCATACAAACTATTCAAAACTAAGAAAATTCATAAAAGCTTCTCACTTTGCCAAAAAAGTGTAAGTTTGTCGAAATTTTTTATAATTATGAATTCAGCCACTTCAAAAACAGCAGAACTTTTAGGCGACAAAGCCGAATCATTATTAAATCACGAGTGTAAAACCATCTCAAAAAGCAGCTTGCATTTGCCAGGGCCAGATTTTATTGATAGGGTTTTTGCAGGTACAAACCGTTCACCACAAGTATTAAGAAGTCTTGGAGCTTTATATGGCACTGGTCGTTTAGCTAATACAGGTTATGTTTCAATTCTTCCTGTTGACCAAGGAATTGAGCATTCGGCAGGTGCTTCTTTCGCACCAAACCCAGCTTTCTTCGATCCAGAAAACATTATTAAATTGGCTATTGAAGGTGGTTGCAACGCAGTTGCTTCTACTTATGGCGTGTTGGCGGCTTGCTCTCGTAAATATGCCCATAAAATACCTTTCATTGTAAAAATCAACCATAACGAATTTTTATCATACCCTAATAAATTTGACCAAATCATGTTTGGTTCTGTAGATGAAGCTTGGAACTTAGGTGCTACTGCAGTGGGTGCAACCATTTATTTTGGATCAGATGAGTCGGGTCGTCAAATACAAGAAGTAGCAGCCGCTTTTGAGCGTGCACACGAGTTGGGTATGGCTACCATTTTATGGTGTTATTTGCGTAACAACTCATTCAAAAAAGATGGTGTTGATTATCACACAGCAGCCGATTTAACAGGTCAAGCTAATCATTTAGGTGTTACCATCCAAGCAGATATCATCAAGCAAAAACTGCCAACAAACAATGGTGGTTATACAGCCATTAATTTTGGTAAAACTCACGATAAGGTTTATACAGAACTTTCATCAAACCATCCAATTGATTTAGCTCGTTACCAAGTAGCAAATTGCTATATGGGTCGCCAAGGCTTAATAAACTCAGGTGGCGAGAGCAAAGGTGCAAGTGATATGTCTGAAGCTGTAATGACAGCAGTAATCAACAAACGCGCAGGCGGACAAGGATTGATATCAGGACGTAAAGCATTTCAAAAACCAGTAAATGAAGGCATAGCTTTATTAAACGCTATCCAAGATGTTTATTTAGATAATTCAATTACAATCGCATAAAAAGCAATTTGATAATTTTAAAATGAGATAATTTGAAAACACTTTAAATTATCTCATTTTTATTTGTGTTTAGTGCATTTAACAAATTTTCAAATCTTTAAATTTTCAAATTAAAATGAGTTGGTTTAAACGTAAAATAGAAGGAATAACAACATCTACTTCCGATAAAAAATCAGTACCTGATGGATTGTGGCACAAGTGTCCACGATGTAAAAAGGCTATTTTATCTTCGGATCATGCTTCTAATATGTATGTGTGTATCAGTTGTAATTACCATGATAAAATTGGCTCCTTAGAATATTTTCAAGTGTTATTTGGTGATGGTAATTACACCGAATTGTTTTCAAATATTACACCCACAGACCCTTTAAAATTTACAGATACCAAGGCATATAAAATTAGGCTTGAAGAAAGTCAGAAGAAAAGCGGTTTGACAGATGCCATGCGGGTAGCTGTTGGAAATATTGATGAAGATATAGAATTGGTGGTGGCTTGTATGGATTTTGGTTTTATTGGTGGTAGCATGGGGAGTGTGATGGGAGAAAAAATAGCACGTGCTATTGATTATGGAAGAGTGAACAAAATACCTGTAATGGTAATATCAAAAAGCGGTGGAGCTAGAATGATGGAAGCAGCTTTTAGCTTAATGCAAATGGCTAAAACTTCAGCTAAATTAGCTTTATTGGCTCAAGCAGGTGTACCATATATTTCGTTATTAACCGATCCTACCACAGGAGGCGTAACGGCTAGTTTTGCCATGTTAGGCGATGTAAATATTGCAGAGCCTGAAGCCTTAATTGGTTTTGCTGGACCGCGAGTAATTAAAGAAACCATTGGTAAAGATTTACCTAAAGGTTTTCAAAGCTCAGAGTTTTTATTAGAACATGGTTTTGTGGATTTAATCGTTTCTCGAACAGCGCTAAGAAGTAAACTAAGCGAATTGCTTCACATGTTGGCTGATAAACCTATTAAAAAAGAGTTGTCAACCACTAATTAAAAACCTGATACAAGGTATAGAGAGATATATAACAACTATAAAGGAGTTTTAATTTTCTTTTACTTTCCACAAAAACTTGGTGGGTTTAAAACGATATGTAAACCCAACAGTTACTAAGTATTTTGAGCCTATTTGCACACCATTCAAATATTGATATACAGGCATGTCGTATAACCCGAATAGTGTAATTGATTTATAGCTATAACTTAATTGTGGCACAAAGGATAGTTTTTTACTGCCACTCGAATTAGGGTCTATAGATATTTTAAGTGCGTTAAGGTCAATGTTTGGGTTTAATTGCATTTTGTCAACCCACTCATATTTTAATTGGCAGGTAACACCCAATTTTTTAAAGTATGTTTTACCCGCAAACAAGCCAATACTGGCATAGTCGCCAAACTTTTCACCCATGCTATTGTACCCTTTGTTTATGTAGGTAACATTTGCAAAAACCTTTAACTTTATTTTCTTGAATTCGCGCAAAGCAAAGCCATAAAAAATAAAATCGTTTGAGCCTGTAGTCGTTTGAACAGTAGGTGGTGAAACAGTTTTAGAATTTTGACCATTTGTAGGGTCAATATAAACAGTTGTAGAATCGTGGTAGTTTCCTATCGGTATTTTTAAGCCTAAACCTAGTGTTAATTCTGTATGAGCTTTGCTATTAGTTATATCATACACATTGTATCTTGGAAAAATGATGATATCAGACAACCCTGAAGATTTCTTTATATAATCAGGTCTATCAGTATCAAAACCTGTTTCGGTTTTATGAAAAAAATATCCTGCTTCTAGATATAAAGTGAGTTTTGATGTAATACCATAACCTAATCGTGAATATAAGTACGAGGTTTTAATATCTTTAACAAGGGCAGACGAGGAGTCTAAGCTACCAGCATAAAATTTATCAGAACTGAAATACTGAAAACTTTCACCAAAATCAAATTGACCTTGTTGCAAAACACCCATCGAAACACCACCCACCATTGGGCTTCCGCTTCCACCAGAACAACAACCTTGCGAATATCCATTAATTGATGTTATATTAAACAACATTAATATGATTACAATACGTTTCATAAAATATCTGAGAAATTATTTTGAAATAGTAAATCGTATGTTTTGCGAGTTTGTACCTGAATTGATTTTAAGAAAATAAATACCATTGCTAAGTCCTACTAAATCAAATACTGACTCATGTTTGCCAGACACGAAATTGTCTTGAAGCATTGTTTTTACTTTAGAGCCTAACATATTATAAATTTCAAAACTCAGGTCGGTATTGTGTTTAAGAAAATAAGAAACAAAAATTTTGTCGGTACTAGGGTTTGGATATAATGACAATTGAAAATCCGCACCAAGCTCATCATTTCCACTTGCGGTTATTGCTTGGTTAATGGCATTGGTTAAACTAGTTGTGTTTAGTGCATTGTCTTGTTTAAAATAAACAGTGTGGTTAGTTCCACCAACTACTACAATTTTTGGCATAGCGGCTCCCCCATATTGACCTTGATTTACCAACGCATCTGAAATGGTAACCACGCCAGTAATTCCATAAGATGTTCCCCAACTTAATAATTGTGAGCAAGTAGTATTTCCATAATCATCAACAAGGTAATACACAACTTTACCAGGGTTTGAAGTGGCATAAGATTTAACTACACTTAATGCGTTTTTGGCTGGGTTTACACACGATGCACAAGGATTAACCATGGCAAGCACGATTATTTTTCCTGCATCTAGTTCGGTAAATAAATGTTTTGAGACACCACTACAATCATTTACATTGAAGTCGGTAGCGGTGGTTTGGGCAAAGTTTGAAAACCCAAGAATTAAAAAAAGGTAAAGTATTAGTAAGCTTTTTTTCATGGATAAGTATTTAAAATGAAATTATAAGATAATCAACAAAACTAGTACTGTAGGGTAAATAATGTTTCATTCATTATCTGATTTTATTCACATTATATTAAAATCGTCTAAAGGTTGTTATTTTTAATATTTACTTGCTAATCAATAAGTTTTCGTTTTAGGACAAAGTTAGCTAAGTCTTGGTAATTTGCACAAAGGTTATACCCTTTGAAAAATTGTTTTTCCCCTTAATTTATTTATTAATTGAAAAGTGAGCAAAGCTTTTATATAAACATCCATTTCAATTAAACTATTATCGCCATCAAATCTTTGAAGTACATTGTTTTGTTCATCTCTTTTCAACTTTTGTGAGCCGAACATAATATCTATTCCGCCTGAATTTCTAATACCCTCAAAGAAATTGTTTGTAATTTGTACATCAGTAAACGGAAAAGCAAAATTGCTGAAAGGATAATTAAAATTATCTTTAATAAATCTAGCGGATTCATACGTTTCCTCAACAGCTTCATCAACACTTAGCATCCACAACTCTGGGTGATGAACTGTATGTCCACCAAGCCAAAATCCTTTTGATTTCAAGTCGTGCAATTGCATGCTTGTCATATAAGGCTTTTCAACATCAAGATAATTGCTCCACGAAAGACCTAAAGTAGCTCCTAAAGTGTTTAATATGGAACTTTGTTTGTAGCTAATTTTTTTTATTGCTGAAACAAAATTACCATCATATTCTTGGGTAACTTCTTTTAGTGTTTTGTTAACTTTATCAATCTTGCCATCACCCTTTTTAAGGGTTAATATTTCTTCAATAATTAAACTTGATTTGTACCTAAAAAGTAAGTTTTTGTTATCAATAACTGAAGTATTAATAAAGAAAACTGCTGGTATGCCTTTTCTTAAAAGTATTGGAACTGCATTTTCATAAACCTGTCTTAAACCATCATCAAAAGTAACAAGAAAAGATTTTTCGGGAATAGGTTTATTATTTTTTATGCAATCGTGTAAGGTATCTAGACCTATAGGTTTTAAATGTTTAAACAGATAATCTAAGTCGTTTTCAAATTGCTTTGGAGTCTTGGAGCCATAAGGCATCAGTTGCTCAATGTGCAGCAACTTTTGATTGGTTATAGCGTGATAAATAGGTGCAAAAAATGTGTTTCCCTTATTAAGATTTAACAATATTTGAGTAGGGAAAATAGAACAAGCATTAAGAAGTATTTTTTTCTTGAGGTGTGCCATTCTATTTGTTGTACATTGTAATTACATCATCCAAATTAACAGCTTGAGTGTGTTTTGTATGAGTATGACGCTTCGCTTTTTTGGTACGAAACAAAGCAAATAATTGCAATAACATAAATACTGGAAGTTGAGGTAAGGTTTTCCATACACTATCATCGTAACCATATCTCACTTGTATCATAAAGAATGCTATTAAAAATATAATCATGGATGAAAGCAAAACCCAGAATAATACTGGCGATACAAAAAAGTTGATTAACAAAAACAATAAGCAGGCTGGAAAAATAAGTACTAAAGGTGGTCGCATGTGGTTTAACCCATAGTTAAATCTATCGAAATCAAGGTTGAATATACCACGTTTAAAGGCTTTCATACCCAACTTACAATATTTAAAATAACCAAATAACCACTTGGCTCTTTGAGTAACTAAATCTGCTTTGTCAGAAGTTTTTTCGTCATAAATAATAGCAGAGTTTGCATACGCTACTTTATCAACCAATAGGATGACTTCTGATTGTAGTTTTTTATCAAAACCAGAAAAATAATGATCGAAATTTATTTGTTTAAAAATGTCTAAATCAATTGCAAAACCTAAGCCCCACATAGCAGACGAAAGACCCACTTTAGCCCTACTGTATTTATCAATAAAGCTATAATATATTTCGTTGGCAGCATCCATTCTGGCTGCTGATGTGTTTAGATTTTTCGCCTTAATACGGCCTTGCACGCATTTGTACCCCTTATTAAAATAAAAATTCATTACTTCTAAATACCTTGGGTGCATTAAATTATCAGCGTCAAGCACAGTGATATTATCATGCTTTCTGATGAAATTATCAATTGCCAATCCTATTGATTTGGTTTTGGCATGTAAAGGCGGATTAGGATATATTATTTTAACAAAATCAGATTCTAGATGTGAAAAATCTTCTTTCACATCATCGGCAATCACATACAAAATAAAGTTTTTATAGGTTTGCCTTTTCATCGACTCTACCAATGGCTCAATAAACAAGCCCTGTTGGTGGGCTGTAGCAACCACAGCAAAATCATATAACTTGCCACTAAAGCCTGTAATAAACTCTTCTTCTCTAAAGTGCTTCATGGTCCACAATGATGCAGCTAATACAAATGGTATTATTAGATAATATACCAAGGGAAACTCAATGATTCCTAAAAGAATTTTTAATATAATTAACCAATCCATAAGTGTATGTTATATGTGCAAATATGGTTAAGAACTTTGTATTTTGATAATTCAAGTAAAAACAAAACAAAAATGTTATCAATAACCCTGTCTTGTTATCCTATAATCTACTCAATATATTTCTTCTAGTAAAGTACGAAAAGCAATAAATTTATCTCCCCATTTGTGTAACGAATCAGCCTTTAATGCTGGTGCAAACTCATTTATATAGGTTTCATAATTCTCAAAAGACTTGGCAAAATATTGAATGGCAAATGTTTGTCCTATTTCGTCATCTTGTCTGGTAATTAGTTTCAAAATTTTAAACGACTCAAACATACCCGTTTTCATTACTTCGGGAATATGTTTTTCTTTCATCCAGTTTAGCCAGTCTGTAGCAATTTCGTCTTGTATATTTATGGTAACATTATATATTATCATGACTTTTTAGTTAATATTTCTTCAATTTTAAGACATTCTAAAGATTGTTTATCTACATTTTATTTCCGTTAATAAAAAGCTATTATTGTTTATTCAAATACTATTATGAAAAACACATTCCGTCTCTTCCTATTATTAATGATGTTTGCACCTTTTGCATACGCACAACATCACCACAATCCAGACAAAGCAGCCATATTGCAAGTTATAAAAAAGCAACAAGCAAGCTGGAACAATGGCAATATTGATGGTTTTATGGAAGGGTATTGGAACTCCCCTGAATTAAGATTTCTGAGTAAAAACGGATTGCGTTATGGTTGGCAATCGGTGATGGACAACTACAAAAAAAATTACGATACAAAAGAAAAAATGGGTCAACTTGTGTTTGATATTTTATCAACCGAATTATTAAACAAAGAAAGTGCCTTGGTTATTGGAAAATGGAAAGTTATAGCTACCAAAACCAGTGAAGGATATTTTAGCCTTTGGTTTAAAAAAATAGATGGAAAATGGCTAATTGTATTAGATCATACAAGTTAATATGAAAGCGGTTAAAAAAATAGAGACGTTTAAATTAAACGTCTCTATCAATATTATTAATCGTTAATGGCAGCAATACCTGGTAGGGTTTTGCCTTCAAAATATTCGAGTAGTGCACCACCACCAGTGCTCACATAACTTACTTTTTCTTCGAAGCCAAATTTGGCTACAGCAGCAGCACTATCGCCACCACCTATTAAACTAAAAGCACCTTTGCTTGTAGCATCTGCCACTGCTTGTGCTACGGATTTGGTTCCGTTTTCAAAACTTGTCATTTCAAAAACACCCATGGGTCCGTTCCATAAAATGGTCTTAGACTCGCGTATCACTTTACAGTATTCTTTGCTTGCTTCTGGTCCAATATCCAAACCCATCCAACCTGTTTCTATCATGGTGTTATCACACACTTTGGTGTTGGCAGCATTGTCAAATTTATCTGCTACCACTGAGTCAAAAGGTAGCAATAAATTTACTCCTTTCGAGTCGGCTTTGTCAATTAAATGTTTGCAAAGGTCTAATCTGTCATCCTCACACAATGAAGAACCAATTTCGTGACCCATGGCTTTCAAAAATGTATAAGCCATTCCGCCACCAATTAGTAAGTTGTTTACACTATTCAATAAGTTTTCAAGTATCAATAATTTATCTGAAACCTTTGCACCACCTACTATGGCAGTAAAAGGCTGTTCAGCTTTTTTCATAACTTTTTCTGCATTCGCTATTTCGTTTGCCATCACATATCCAAAACATTTAGCTGAAGGAAAAAACTTAGCAACAACTGCGGTGCTTGCATGTGCACGATGACAAGTACCAAAAGCGTCATTCACATACACATCTCCATATTTTGATAGTTTTTCGGCAAATGCTTCATCTCCTTTTTCTTCTTCTTTATAAAAGCGAAGGTTTTCAAGCAACAAAACCTCACCTGCTTTTAAATTGGCTGCCATTTCAGTCGCTTCAGTTCCTATACAATCTGATGCAAATTGTACAGGCACCCCTAATAATTCAGATGTTTTTTGAAGGGTGTGCTTTAATGAATGTTTTTCATAGTCAACACTTCCATCTTCTTTTAACTTTTTAAGAGGTCGACCCAAATGACTCATTAACACACAAGAACCACCATCGGCCAATATCTTTTTAATGGTTGGTACAGTTGCTCTAATACGAGCATCATCTGTAATAGCTAGCGTAGCTTTATCTAAAGGTACATTAAAATCAACGCGCACCAAAGCACGTTTGCCCGAAAAATTAATACTGTCTATCGTTTTCATATTTATGAATATTATTTAACCGCTATCACGCTAATTTCAACATTTACATTCAAAGGAAGTTTTGAAACTTGAATAGTTTCGCGAGCAGGAAAATTATCTGTAAAAAAACTACCATACACCTCATTAATTGAAGCAAAATCACCTAAATTAATGCAGAAAATCGTTGTTTTAACCACATTGGTAAAATCCATTCCTGCTTCTTTTAAAATGGCTTCAACATTTTGCATCACTTTTTTTGTTTCAGCTTTTATTTCTCCTACTACCATTTCTCCTGTTAGTGCATCTTTTGCTACTTGACCGCTCACATATAGCGTATTGCCAATTAAATTTGCATGGCTATATGGGCCAATTGGAGCCGGTGCGTTTGTGCTAGTAATAATTTTCTTTTCCATTATAATTTTGTTTTTAGTTTTGAGTGAAATATGTTGCGAATATGAAAATTTTGGCGCGAGGAACAAAATCAAGAATAGAAGAATTGAAAATAAAGCTCTCATCGCTTGATTATACTTTGGTTTGGGTTGATGATAATAATTTTTCATCAGCTAATTTAAATGAATTTGATTTGATTTTTGATTTTAATTTTGATGAGTTTCATCATCAACTCAAAAATTATGCAGGATTGAAAGGAAAACCAGTTTTTGTTTCTTCGGTTAAACAACAATTAGCCAAAGCTTGTTTTGAATATGGTGATAAAATAGACTGTCATCTTTTCGGAATGAATGGGCTGCCAACTTTTATCAACCGAAGTTTAATAGAAGTATCATTATTAAAATTATCTGAAAAAGATATTTTACAAACTTGGATGGTCAAACTTGGATGGAAACATACAATAGTTGAAGACCGTGTAGGCATGGTAACTCCTCGTGTGATATGTATGATAATAAACGAAGCTTGCTACACTTTACAAGAAGGCACCGCAAGTATGGTGGATATTGATACAAGTATGAAACTAGGAACCAATTACCCTTTTGGGCCGTTTGAGTGGGCAGATAAAATTGGAATTAAATATGTTTATGAAACCCTTGATGCCTTGTACGAAGATACAAAGGACGAAAGATATAAGGTTTGCTCTTTATTTAAATCAAAGTATTTAAAAGGGGAGACCTTTTATTAATTTAGTCTTCTAGAAATTATATTAAGTACATTGCTATACACTTGATAAGGCAGTAGATTGCGCCAGTTAAAGTTGTCTAATTCTCCTCCGAAGTTCAAGTAATAATCAATATTATTTTGTTTGAACTCTTGTAAAACTTGTTCTTGAAAATTTAGGGCTACAATCCATCCTTCTTCTACATCTTGAAACCAATCTTCGTAATAGCTATCGTCACTTGCATGAAAATTGAGCACATTCTCGCCAATCAAAATAAATTTGTTAATACCATTGGTTTCAAACTCCTCAACAACATCTCGTTTTAAAAACATGATGTCGTTGTTAATGGCATCATTCCACTCGCCAATCATTTCGATAATGGCAAAACCTTCAGTGTAATCAACAAATAAATTTTTTATATATAGTGTGCTTGAACCAAACTCGTCCCACTGCGGATGAAGCAAGTAGTTATAGACTTTGTTCGTATATTCAAACTCACTGTATTCGCGATTATAAAAAGGAGAAAGCTCATCATCTTCGCTTTTATAAAAATCTCTCCAGAAATAATATGGCTCTATATCTTGCATGTAGGCAGCAAAACTAAAATCAATAATTAAGAAAAACGACTTGATATTGTTATTTTTTTTCTATAAAGAAAGACTTAAATAATGATAATGTCTGAGATATTATCCAGCCCACGACTCCCTATCCAAGCTTCTGTATTGTATGGCTTCTGCTAGATGCTCAACTTTGATTACATCACTCTCTGCCAAATCAGCAATGGTGCGTGCCACTTTTAGAATTCTATCGTAGGCTCTAGCCGATAATTGCAACTTGTTCATTGCCGTTTTCAGAAGGTTTTGTGAAACAGCATTTATTTGACACATTTCCCGTACTTGTGTACTGCTCATTTGGGCATTGCAATATATTTCAGGATTGTTTTCAAATCGTTTACTTTGAATTTCCCGAGCTTTAATCACCCTATCTCGAATGATACTGCTTGGCTCGGCCTTACGTGTATCGGATAACTGGTCAAAGTTTACAGGTGTTACTTCCACATGTATATCAATCCTATCGAGTAATGGACCCGATACTTTGTTTAAATATTTTTGAACCGTTCCGGGCGCACATACACACTCTTTTTCAGGATGATTGTAATATCCACACGGACAGGGATTCATGGCAGCAATTAGCATAAAACTAGTAGGGTATTCTATCGAAAACTTGGCTCTCGAAATAGTAACCCTTCTCTCTTCGAGAGGTTGACGCATCACTTCTAATACAGTTCTTTTAAACTCAGGCAATTCATCTAAAAACAAAACACCATTGTGGGCCAATGATATTTCACCTGGTTGAGGGTTGTTTCCTCCTCCTACCAAGGCAATATCAGAAATGGTGTGATGTGGAGCACGAAAAGGGCGGTTAAAAACCAAAGAAGAATTTTTAGTCAATCTTCCAGCTACAGAATGAATTTTTGTTGTTTCTAATGCTTCGTGAAGTGTTAGGGGTGGCAAAATACTCGGAATTCTTTTTGCCAACATGGTTTTTCCAGATCCTGGAGGGCCGATTAGAATGGCATTGTGCCCACCAGCAGCAGCTATTTCAAGAGAGCGTTTAATATTTTCTTGACCTTTTACATCTGCAAAATCATTATCTAAATTTTGAATATTGTTGTTAAACTCTTCTCGGGTATCTATTTCAAATTTTTCAAGGTGACTTTTATCTCCATTAAAAAATTCAATTACCTCTCTTATATGTGAAGCCCCATAAACATTTAAGTTGTTTACGATTGCCGCTTCTCTAGCATTTTCTTTTGGCAAAATAAATCCTGTGAATCCCTCTTTTCTCGCTTGAACTGCTATAGGCAAAGCCCCTTTAATGGGTTTAAGATAGCCATCTAAACTCAACTCGCCCATGATAATATACTTTTCGATGTCATCTGAATTTAGCTGCCCACTTGCTGCCAAATAGCCAATGGCAATGGGTAAATCATAAGCCGAACCTTCTTTGCGAATATCGGCAGGAGCCATGTTTACCACAATCTTTTGTCGTGGAATTCGATAATGATTGTTTTTTAAAGCCGTTTCAATACGGTGCTGACTTTCTTTTACTGCATTATCAGGTAATCCCACAAGAAAATAACCAACGCCATTTCCTTCTGCCACATTCACTTCTATTGTTACATTGATAGCATTTACTCCATAAACAGCACTTCCGAAAGTTCTAACTAACATACTTAATAGTTTTCTTTTTAAAGCAAATGAAATTAAATAGTTTTTAATTATTTAAAATATTAATAAATTAAATTTGACTTCACCTACAAACATCATCATAAAAAAATGAAAATATAATTTACATTTGCCTCTTAAACTTATAAAATTATGTTTGGATTAGGCGGAAGCGAATTAATTGTAATTCTACTGGTTATTCTTCTATTATTTGGAGGTAAAAAAATTCCTGAACTACTACGTGGTATTGGTCAAGGGGTGCGCGAGTTTAACGATGCTAAAAGCAATGTTAAACAACAAATAGAAGATGGCATGAAAGACAAAGAAAAAGAGAAAAAAGCAGAATAGCTTTAAAAACAGTATTAAATAAATGTCATGCCGTTGGCGTAAGGACTATGTTGCGTTGCTTCTAGTCTTGCTCTTTCGGAATGACATTTTTTATTTTTACAACACAAAAATATATAGACAATTGGAAAGATATACTCAGTTACAAAACATACAAAATGATATTATAGCTGACAAAATTAGCTTACCTCAGCTGGTTGAATATTACCTAAAAAACATTGAAGACAAAAAGCATTTGAATGCTTTTTTGGAGGTATTTGCTGATGAGGCAAAGTCGGCTGCTATCCATGTGCAGCAAAAGATGAAAGAGGGAAATGCGGGAAAATTAGCTGGAATGGTTATTGGGCTGAAAGACAACCTTTGCTATAAAGGCCACAAAGTATCTGCCTCGTCTAAAATTCTTGAAGGATTTACATCAATATATTCTGCTACAGCGGTTGAACGATTATTGGCAGAAGATGCCATCATCATTGGGAGACTAAATTGCGATGAGTTTGCTATGGGTGCATCCAACGAAAACTCAGCCTTTGGCACTGTTTTAAATGATGCCGATAATACCAAAGTTTCGGGAGGAAGTTCAGGAGGCTGCGCTGTAGCGGTGCAAGCCGATTTGTGCTTGGCTGCTCTTGGAAGTGATACTGGCGGAAGCGTAAGACAGCCTGCAGGTTTCTGTGGGGTTTATGGACTAAAACCAACTTATGGCCGTATTTCTAGGTGGGGTTTAATCGCCTATGCCTCATCATTTGATATTATTGGGCCGCTTACCAAAAGTGTGGACGATGCACAGATATTGCTTGAAGTGATTTCGGGAGCTGACGAATATGATGCCACCTCTTCAGATAAGCCTGTTGATGCTTACAGCAAGGCTAGTGTTAGCGGACAAAAATTAAAAATTGCATACATCAAAGAAACCATCGAAATGGATGGTCTTCAACCTGAGGTGAAGGCAAACATTGAAAAATCTATTGAACAATTGCGCGCACAGGGTCATACAGTTGAGCCAGTGAGTTTTGATATGCTTGATAAAATGATTCCTATCTATTATACCCTTACCACTGCTGAAGCTTCATCAAATTTGGCTCGCTTTGCAGGTATGCACTATGGATTCAGAAGCAGTAATGCCCACGATTTTGAGAGTACCATTCGCAAATCACGCTCTGAAGGTTTTGGTTCGGAAGTAAAACGTAGAATCATGCTAGGCACCTTTGTACTTAGTGCAGGATATTATGATGCCTACTACACCAAAGCCCAAAAAGTAAGAAACTTGGTGAAGCAAAAAACAGATGAAATTTTTTCACAATACGATTTCATCATGTCGCCAACATCGCCAACAACCGCGTTTAAAATTGGTGAAAAATCGGATGATCCTTTGGCTATGTATTTAGCAGATATTTTCACTGTACACGCCAATATTGCTGGCTGTGCGGCCATTTCTATTCCTAATGGAGTTGATAATAGCAATATGCCAATTGGTTTGCAGTTTATGGCCAAATCTTTTGACGAAGCAAGGCTGTTGGCTTTTGTAAAAAATTTCAGAAGCGAATAGATTTTAGTGTGTATTTCTTAATTACTTTTTCTTTTCCGCAGCATTTTTAGGCGTAGCATTGCTTTATGAGATTTTTGAGAGGATTTTTTGTTATATTATTCATTGGTTTTTCATCATCATGGTCGGTTTTTGCTCAAAAACTGGGTGATGAACTCATACAAACAAGGTTGGCCGCTTTAAAGCCCCAACTTGAGTTGGTATATCACCCAGAGGTGAAAAAATTTATTGAAGAATACCTTGCTAATCCTGATAAAACCCGCGAAATTATTGGCGCTAGTAAGTATTACTTCCCCATGATTGAGCGCACTTTTAAAATTAAATCTGTTCCAGCTGATTTAAAATACCTTGCCGTTGTGGCTTCCGATTTGCAACCACAAGCCAATAATGCCAGTGGAAATAGTGGCATTTGGATGATGGCTTACAATGTGTCGAAAATGTATAAGTTGAAAGTGACAACCTATATTGACGAACGCAGGGACCCTATAAAATCTACACAAATATCAGCATCTCATTTTCGTGATTTATTTAGCATATACAAAAGTTGGCCATTGGCTATTGCAGCTTATGGTTGCTCGCCTGTTACTTTAAACAAATGTATCAGAATGGCAGGCAATAGCCTATACTTCTGGGATGTTTACAATTATCTTCCAACCACTTGCCGCGACTTGTATCCTCGCTATGTGGCAGCTGTGTACGTAATGAATTATTATAAAGAGCATGGCATCAAAAGTGTTTTGCCTGATATCTACGAAGATGTAGATACAGTGGTGGTGAACAAATGGCTGTCTTTTCAGCAAATCAGTTCCACTTTGGGTGTGTCTATTGAAGATTTAAGAAAACTAAATCCTGAATTTAAGAAAGATGTTATTCCTTTCAATTTGGATGGCTATGTTATCAAATTGCCTAAAAGCAAAGGCAAAATGTTTTACTTGCTTAATGACACCGTTTATCGAAATATCAATCCTACTGATTTTACCCCTGTTGAAATTCGCAAAGTACCCGAAAAAGAAGCTGACTCAGCCATAACTGAGGAGGAAAAAGAAAGCAAGATAATCAAACATGGGCAGGCCGAAAAAGAAAACACCTTTGATAAAAAACGGGTATTCTATGTCGTGAAAAAAGGAGATAACCTTGCCGACATAGCCGATTGGTTTGATGTTTCAGCTGCTGAAATAAAGAGTTGGAACAAGCTAAGAAAACAACAAGTAAACAAAGGTAAAAAACTAACGATATGGGTTAAAGCTAGTAAAACTGGCTACTACAAGCGCATCAACTCGATGAGCTTGAAACAAAAAAAGAAACTGAAGCGCAAAGACTAATATCACTCGCTCTATGCAAAACGAAGAATCAAACCCTTGGCAAACGCTAAACACCACCATAGGTTACGAAAACCCTTGGATTAAGGTGCAACACAATGAGGTACTAAACCCTAGCGGGAAACCCGGTATATATGGCGTGGTGCATTTTAAAAACCTAGCCATTGGTGTTATTCCTTTGGATAGCGATAACAATACTTGGATTGTAGGGCAATACCGATATGCCTTAAATCAATACAGTTGGGAAATACCCGAAGGTGGCGGTAAAATTGGGGTTGACCCACTTGAATCTGCCAAAAGAGAATTGCTAGAAGAGTGTGGTTTGATAGCACATAAATGGGAGAAGATTATGGAAATGCACCTAAGCAATTCCACTACGGATGAGCACTCTTTGGTATATGTAGCAAGGGAACTTGAATATACCGAATCGGAGCCTGAAGAAACCGAGCAATTAATCATAAAGAAAATTCCTTTTGAAGAGCTCTACCAAATGGTGAAAAGAGGCGAAGTGACAGATGGCATTTCAGTAGCAGCTGTTCTAAAAGTAAAATTGATGCTGGCGGGAATGTAGGCTAATGAATGGAACGAGCGGATGCTCGAATCAGCGGAGGTGTTTTCAATGTTTTATTCAAAAATTACCACTACATAGTTTTAATAACTTAATATCATTAATAAATAGGTATTTTGTTTTTTCTTTTTGGTTTAATGCATTACCAATAATAATTTTTGTTTTTTCTGATTTGGCAATAAATGTAAAGCTAAAAAATCGCCATTTGTTATCAAATTAGTTTGAGAAAAAGAGAATTTGCTAACACAAAAAATGAGTAATAAGACTCGTAAGACTTTTGCCATTATTCAAACATAATGTATTTTGCGAATCTGTAATTGTGGCAAGCAAAAAACTTGTTTACATTTGCCCACAATGGAATTGGAAAACTTACAAGCCCTATCGCTAGACGATGCAACAAAGGCAAAATGGTATCGTGTGGTGTTTGAACTAAAGAAGATATTTGGCAAAAAACCAGATATGAACGGCCTATTGTATATCATAGGGATGAGGGAACTAGGGCAAAATAGAAAATTTGAAAAAGAAGAAAAGGTAGATTTGATGCACATTGCTACATGCAAACTTTTAAGTTATGATGGGTATTATGCGTTTGATAATATAGACAAAGAGGGCTGGCCACATTATAATTTATTAAGGAAAATACCTTTTACCGACTTGGCTACTCAAGAAAATTACTTAAAAGAATTAATAGTAAAATATTTTGAAAATGAAGGACTTTTTGAAAATGATGAAAACAAATAAGATGAAAAAATTAGTGACAATACTAATGTGTTTTTGCATGATGTATGCAACACAAGCACAAGTGCAAAGAATAACCATTAAGCCTGGGAAACCAGTAAAGATTGTTGAAAAAAGAAAAGTAGTAAAAAAAACTGTTACCAAAAAAGTGGTAAAGAAATTGGTTTTACGCACACGAGACACCAATCGCATGGTCGAAATAAATACTGACCTGGGTAAAATGGTGGTTTTGTTATATAACGAAACTCCTTTGCACCGCGATAATTTCATTAAATTGGTTGAACAAAAGTTTTATGATAGCCTCTTGTTTCACCGTATTATCAAAGGGTTTATGATTCAAGGTGGCGACCCAACCTCAAAAAATGCAGACTCATCTGCCATGTTGGGTAATGGTGATGTGGGTTATAAAATACCTGCCGAAATTGTAAGTGGTCTTTGGCACAAACGTGGTGCACTTGCTGCTGCAAGGGATAATAATCCAGAAAAAGCAAGCAGTGGTTGCCAATTTTATATTGTGGATGGGCAAAAATTTAAAAGAGAACAGTTGGCACAAGCCATGAATCAAAAGAACTTGAACCGTAAACAAAAAATATTTTACGACCTTATTCAAAAAGATTCTATCAATGCTACCATCAGTGCTTTTCAAACGGCAAAAGACAAAGACGGTTTGACCAAATATATCGAAACTCTTAAGCCAAGTGTTGATGCTCTTTACATACAAAGTGGAGGAGATTTTATTTACGATGAACCACAGGTTGAAACTTATGAAACCATAGGTGGTGCTCCACATTTAGATGGAGATTATACCGTTTTTGGCGAATTGGTTGAAGGATATGATGTGTTAGATAAAATTGCCAATGTGGATAAAGGATCTTCAGACAGACCCCTGCAAAATATTAGAATGAAAATGCGTATGCTTAACTAATTATTATACACGCTTCATTGAAACTCCATAAAAGACACATAAAATTTATTCTGTTCTTATTTATGAGTATGCCCATTATTGCAATAGCTCAAGAAGAAACGATTGTAATAGGAAAAATTCAAGACAGAAGAAATAAAGAAGCTTTGCCTTTTGTAAGTGTTGGTTTTAAAGGCACTCGTAATGGTACAACCACAGACTTTGAGGGCAACTTTAAAATGAAAACTACCGAGCCCGCAGATAGCATTGTAGTAACGTATGTTGGGTATAAAAAATATACAAAAAAAATTAAACGTGGGCAAACTCAAAACATATTAATTGAGTTAAGTGAATCAAATTCAGAATTGCGTGAATTAGTGATAAAACCTGGCATTAATCCAGCATTACGCATAGTGAACAATGCAAGAAAATACAGAGAGAAGAATGATTTAGGGAACCTCTCATCTTATCAATACGATAGCTATAATAAGGTTGATATTTCGTTAAACAATATCAGCGATGAGATAAAAAACAAAACCATTTTCAAACCCCTTAAAAGTTTATTTGATACTGCTAATCAAATGAAAAACGAGGAGGGAAAATATATCCTTCCTATGTTTATCAGCGAAACCTTTTCACAATATTTTTACAACAAAGAACCATCGAAAAACAAGGAGTTGATGTTGGCCTCGACTAGCACAGGTATTGGCATTGGAGACAAATCGTTCATTACCGATTTAATGGGAGCAAGTTTACTTCAGATAAATTTCAATGGCAATTTTGTTCGCTTGCTAGCAAAAGATTTCATCTCGCCATTATCAAATGTAGCGCATACATATTATGTTTATACATTGCTTGATTCAGTTGATATCGACCACAAAAAATGTTATAAACTAAAACTCAATTTAAGACGTGAACAAGACCTCGGTTTTTTAGGTCACATTTGGATTGAAGACAGCACTTGGGCGCTAAAACGTATTGATGTTGAAATATCAAAATACGCCAATATAAATTTTATTGATAGACTTAAAATACAACAAGAATTTGTGCAAACTTCAGCAGGTTCTTTCATTCCTTTCAAAAATAGGTTTGTAATTGATATTGCACAGGTCACTGAAAAATCAGCAGGAATGATTGCTAAAATATACAACTCGTTTAGCAATATAAAAGTGAACGAACAAAAGCCTTTATCGTTTTTTGATGTACAAGTAGAGCAAGTTGCCAATGTTGAAAACAACGATACAGCCTACTGGGCTAGCAAACGACCTGAAGCCTTTACTGGTATCGAAAAACAAATGTTCGTAATGGTTGATTCTATTAAAAACTTACCTGTTATACAAACCTATATTGATGTGGTGCGAATTATAGTAGAAGGCTATAAACGCATTGGTGGTGTCGACTGGGGTCCATACGTGTTTCTATACGGACACAATAATGTCGAAGGAGACAGGGTAAGATTGGGCTTTAAAACCAATCACTTTTTTAGTAAAAAATGGGTTTTGAAGTCTTATTTGGCGTATGGTTTTGGAGACGACAAATGGAAATATGGCTTTGGTGCAGATTACATAACCAATCGAAAGAAATGGAGTGTTCTAAGCGGTCAATTTAAATACGACTATGACGTGATAGGTGTTACCAACGATTTTGGCTCAGGAAACAATAACTCCAACCTATTTCAAGCCATTGCCATATTTGGAAATGGAATGAGGTTTAACAGCACCCATGAATCCAAAATAAGTTATTTTACAAATCCGAAAAGAGATTGGAGTTTTAGATTTAATGTACAACACAACACATTTAAGCCTTTGGGTGATTTTATATTTGCCTATAATAATGATAAAGGTGGCGTTTCTGATGCATTTAGAAACACACAAGCAAGTGTTGATGTTCGCTGGGCATACCAAGAAGAAATGGTGGTAAGGGGCAACAACAGGTTGAGAATGAAACGCTCTAGATTACCCGAGTTGACAGTTTCTTACACCCACGGTTTCAAAGGCATTTTAAACAGTAATTTTGACTATGACAAACTGCAATTAGGCATTATACAACACGCCAATACAGGAGTACTTGGAACAGGTGATATACACATTATAGCAGGTAAAATTTTTGGAAGATTGCCCTACCCTTTGCTTGATGTGGCCAGAGGAAATCAAACCTTTATATACTCTGATTTGAATTATAGTCTCATGAATTATTATGAATTTGTAAGCGATGAATATTTACATTTCAGTTATGTGCAGCATTTTGAAGGATTGTTTTTTAACCGCATTCCTCTTGTTAGAGATTGGAAGCTGCGTAATTTTGCCTTTGTGAAATCGGCTTATGGGGGAAGAAGCACGGATGATAAAACCATTATGCCTGAAACTAACAAAGAAGGAAAAGTGCTTACCAAGGTAAAAGATTTTGAAGGAAAACCCTACCTAGAAATGGGGTACGGTATAGAGAATATTTTCAGAATTTTGTCAGTGAATATGGTTCATCGCCTCACACATTTAGAAAATAAAGAAGGATTTGAAAAACCAAAAGACTGGGGAATAAATGTAGGATTACGCTTTCAATTTTAATGCACCAACAACTAGCACAATTAGCCGAACTATGTCACCAAGCTGGAGTTACACATGCTGTAATCTGTCCAGGATCTCGTTCTGCACCACTTGTGTTTGCTTTCAATCGACATCCCAATATAAAAACTTTTGTAATAATTGATGAAAGAAGTGCTGGATTTATTGCCTTGGGAATGGCACAACAATTGCAAAAACCTGTAGCGCTTATATGCACAAGTGGAACAGCATCACTTAACTTTTATCCAGCCATAGCCGAAGCATATTACCAAAAAATTCCACTAATTGTTTTAACTGCTGACAGACCTGCAGAATTACTTAACCAACAAGATGGGCAAATGATTAATCAACAAGGTGTATATGGCTCGCATATTAGAGCGCAAATGCAATTTCTTGTTTATACGGTGGATAGTTATCATCTACTATCAGATACATTAAACAAATGTATGCATCCTGTATTTGGTCCCGTTCATATTAATGTTCCCTTAAAAGAACCATTGTATAAAATAAGTATAAGTGACTCTGCTGTCAGCCAAAAGTATAAGCTTGAACCAAAACCTCTTTTAACAAATTTACCATATAATCTTGGGTCGTTAAAGCACGATAAAATATTGGTATTGGTTGGCCAAGGTCTGCCTAATGAAGCTTTAAAAAACCACTTTAAAACACTTGCGAATCGCAGCAATGTGGTATTACTAGCTGATGTGGTATCAAATCAACATGATAGTACGAGCATCAAACATTTTGACTATATTATCAGTCAAGCAGATACCAACAGCCTGAAAACACTAGAGCCACAAGTGCTTATTAGCATGGGAGGCCCTGTTTTATCAAAGGCTCTGAAACTTTGGTTGAAAAAACAAAAACCTATCAAGCATATTCGTTTGCAGGATGATGACATTAAAGTAGATACCTACGGAAACGTTACGGATTATGTTAGCAGTAATCAGTTAGCGGTAATATTTGAAAACATTATTGAAACCAATACCATCCAAACGGAAAGCTATAAACAACTATGGAATAGGTTTGAAGAAAAAGCTCACGAATCCGTTCAACAATTTATAGTTAATAGTAATGAGTTAAAAGTGAATAGTGAATTGTTATCTGTAAATAGCATTTTAAAAGCACTTCCTACAAATTCTCAGTTACAAATAGCCAATAGTTCATCTGTCAGATATGTGAGTTATTTAGGACTTCCTGAGAATAACCTTAGTGCATTTTGCAATCGCGGAACAAGTGGAATAGATGGATGTACAAGCACCGCTGTTGGGGCTGCCATGATGTGTAATGAACTGGTAACTCTTATTACAGGTGACTTAACTTTCTTTTATGATAGAAATGCCTTTTGGAACAAATATGTACCTAACAACTTGAGGATTGTTTTGTTAAACAACAATGGTGGTGGTATTTTCAATTTGATAGATGGACCCAATTCTCAACCCGAGTTAGAAGAGTTTTTTTTAACTCCTCATCTGCAATCAGCCCAAAATACTGCTATTGATAATGGGCTTGAATATAGCTTTTGCCAGAATATTTTTGAGATTGAAAACATATTAAAAACATTCTTCGACCCATCAGATAGACCAAAATTATTGGAAATAAAATCTGATATACTAATAAACTCAAAGGCCTTTGGTGAGTTTAAAAAAATAAAAGTGTAGCTTACTATTTGTATTCATAAGTGAAGTGGAACAGAAATCTATTCTATTGTTTTCATATGCACAATGATTGTATGTTACTCTCTAAATAGTGATTTATAACATTAATAAATGATAAAAATAACCATTCATAATAAATTAGAAAGAACAAAAAACTCATATATTTGTCTTTCTATGTCGCCTATCAATAAAATAAAAAAAATATTTATTCTTTTTGCCTGCACTATTTGGTGCTTGTTAGCTGTCACAAACCCAATAAAAGCAGAAAACGAGCTAGATAGTCTGGAAACATTACTTCCATATGCAAACGACATTCAAAGGGTAGATATTTTAAATGCAATTGCATTAGTTGTAAAAAACTCTAATCCGACACAATCTGTAGATTATGCCAAGCAAGCTTTTAACTTATCTAACAAATTAAACTATGAAAAAGGCAGGGCTTTATCACACATTATTTTTGGTATTCACGAAAAAAGAAAGAGTGATTACAAAAAAGCACATATCGAATTTCTCTTAGGTTTAAGCCAAGCCATTAAATGTAAAGACCTATATACAATTTCATTAGCCTATCATAGTCTTGGTAATTTAGCAAATATTAAAGGGGATTATCCTATTGCATTAAGATATTATTTGGGTTCATTAAAAATTTCGGAAGACTTAGGAGATAACAAAAGAGTATCTAAAACATTAAACAATATAGGTGGTATCTATCTTGAAATGGAAAATTACAATAAAGCTGAACAATTTTACCTACGAGCCTTTGAACTTGAAAAAATTTATGGAGATGAACTATCAATTGCTGAATTGGCTAATAATTTAGCTAATATATACAATGTAGGTGGTAACGATATAAAAGCACTCTATTATTACAACAATTGCTTAGAAGTATTTAAAAAACTAGGAAGTATTAGCGATGTAAGCACTGTACTAAACAATATTGGCAGTATTTACAGCAACAAGAAAATGCCTAGTAAGGCATTACTCTATTTATACGAAGCACTTATACTTGATAGTAAATTAAATGATAAACATAGTATCATCACAACTTATCAAAATTTATGTTCAGCACATATTAAACTAAAAAACCAAGATTCGGCCTATTACTATGCCGACAAAGCAACAAATCTTGCCAAAGAGTTTCATTTAAAAAAAGAATATGCAAGTACGCTTGAACTGATGAGTAATATGTATGAAGACTTTGATGATACCGGCAAAGCCTTATATTATAAAACTGAAGCCGACAAAGCTAAAAAAGAAGTTGTTGGACCTAATAAAGCCAACGAAATGTCAGACATTCAACTTGATTATGCTAGCAAACAAAATCAATCGCAAATAAAAAAACTGGCAAAAGATAATGAGGAGAAAAAAATTGAGTTGCGAGAAAAAGAAGTAAGCCTGCAGAGAAAAAATGTTTTGCTTGTTGGGCTGGGCTTAGGTATTTTGTTTTTGATTTTGGTAAGCACAATGCTTTTTTATTTAATTACATCTAACAAAAAAAGAAAGGTTCTCGAAATTAGTAGCGAAACAAAAACCAATATTTTAAACAAAGTTAATTCTGAACTTAGAAACCCTTTGAATTCAATCATTGGATTGGCAGGTTTGGCTGGTGAAAGTAAAAACCTTATTGAATTAAAGGAAAATTTATCTGGTATAAAATCATCTAGCGATGAGTTATTATTTGTTATGAATAATATCATTCATTATTTGCAAGTTGATTCGGGAAATTCAAAGTTATTTCCTATCAAATTTAATCTAATTGACAACTTACAACCCCTATTAAAATCTTATCAGCACCAAAGCAATGCAAAAGGTTTGTTGTTTAATCAAATGGTATATCCTGATGTTCCACCATACCTAATAGCAGATAAATTTAAGTTTTTAAGCATTATTGATAATTTACTTAGCAATGCAGTAAAATATTCAGAAACGGGTGTAGTTAAGTTTGAAATGAAAGCTGCTCCTGCAGACCATAAAAACGAAAAAAGCATTACCACCATTCAAATTAAAGTTACTGATGAAGGTATTGGAATGAATAGTCTCCAATTAAAAAACATGTACAAACCATCTGTCGAGATGGATAATGTTAATAGTAAAAAATCAGGTTTTGGTGTAGGCTTATTTTTAACCCAATACTTTGCCAAAAAGATGCAGGGCAAAGTAGAAGTGCAAAGTATTGAAGGACAGGGAACGGAATTTACTGTATATATCAACGTAGAAGCAGTTCCTGTTGAGTTATTAAGTGAACATCATTTAAACGATTCATTCAAAACGGGTCCAATGCAGGTGCTAATTGCTCAGAAAAACCCTACTAATCACAAGGTTTTGGCCAAAATGTTAGAAAGCAAAGGCCACATCTGTACGGTGGTTTCAAATGGCGAGGAAGCACTCAATAAGTTGACTGAGAAAAGTTTCGATATTTTGCTGATGGATATCAAAATGCCCATCATGGATGGTTTAAAGGCGGCTTATCACATACGTAAAGATGATGAATTTGAGTTAGATAGAAAGATCCCCATCATAGCCATATCAGCTGATGCCGATGAAGAAGACATTCAAAAATGCTTTGAAGCGGGCATAAATGACTTTTTGGTGAAACCTATTAAGAAAGAAGTCTTGATTGCCAAAATTGAAGAATTACAAAAACAAAAAAAATAATACTAAAGAGCACGTCCTTGCTTAATGGTAAAAAAAGCACATATTTGCCCCCGTTTAATAAAATATTATGTCTGTATTAGTAGATAAAAACTCAAAAGTAATAGTGCAAGGATTTACAGGTAGCGAAGGCTCCTTTCATGCACAACAAATGATAGAATACGGAACCAATGTAGTTGGTGGAGTTACACCTGGTAAAGGTGGACAAAGCCACTTAGATCGTCCGGTATTCAACACTGTAAAAGATGCAGTTGAAAAAGCAGGTGCCAATGTGTCTATCATTTTCGTTCCACCTCCCTTTGCTGCTGATGCTATTATGGAGTCTGCCGATGCTGGTATTAAAGTAATCATTTGTATTACCGAAGGTATTCCAGTGAAAGACATGATACCAGTGAAAGAATACGTTAAATCACGCGATTGTGTGTTAATAGGCCCAAACTGCCCTGGCGTTATTACTCCTGGTCAAGCTAAGGTAGGTATTATGCCAGGTTTTGTTTTCAAAGAAGGCAGAATAGGTATCGTTTCTAAATCAGGAACATTAACCTATGAAGCAGCTGACCAAATAGTGAAAGCTGGTTTAGGTGTATCTACTGCAATTGGTATTGGTGGAGACCCAATTATTGGAACTCCTACTAAAGATGCGGTAGAAATGCTAATGAATGATCCTGAAACAGACGCAATCGTTATGATTGGTGAAATTGGTGGAAGTTACGAAGCGGATGCTGCTAGATGGATTAAAGCCAATGGTAATAAGAAGCCTGTTGTAGGTTTCATCGCTGGTCAAACTGCTCCAGCAGGCCGTAGAATGGGCCATGCAGGTGCTATCGTAGGTGGACATGATGATACAGCTTCAGCTAAAATGAAAATTATGGCTGAGTGTGGTCTACATGTAGTTGAATCGCCTGCTGATATTGGAGCTAAAATGCTTGAAGTACTTGGTTCAAAAGCCAAATAATACTTTCATATAGAATTTTCAAGACACCTCAAAATTGTACTATTTTGGGGTGTTTTTATTATATTTTGATCCATCGTTTCAATAATTCGATTTAGCCTTTTATCATTGCATTAAACATACACATTTGAAAAATTCAGATATAGTAATTATAGGGGCTGGTCCCGCAGGTTGTGCCACATCTTTGTTTTTAGCCAAACATAAAATTGCACACACCATTATCGATAAAGCGGTATTTCCTCGCGATAAGGTATGTGGTGATGCATTGAGCGGAAAGGTAGTGTATGTGATGAATCAGCTCGATTCCAAAATGATTTATGAGTATGATACCAATCCGAAGCAATTCCTTCCAAGTTGGGGTGTAAAATTTGCTGCCCCCAATGGTAAATCCATTGATATTCCTTTCAAATCAGACATGAGCAAAGAAAGCCATGCACCTGGTTTTATCAGCAAAAGAATGGACTTTGATGCCACAATGTTTAACAGATTGGATAAGGAATATGCATATGTTATCGATGCCGCTGAGTTGACAGATATTGAAACTAATGGCAACTTAAAATCAATAACTTATACAAAAGATAAGCAGACACAAACAATCAGTGGTATTAAGCTGTTGGTGGGTGCCGAAGGCGATAGAAGTTTAGTAGCCAAAAAGTTTTCTGACATAAGCAAAGACAACGACCACTATTGTGCGGGTATCCGTGCCTACTACAAAGGTGTAACAGATATGCATCCCCAAAATTTTATTGAGTTGCATTTCTTAGAAGAATTATTGCCAGGTTATTTTTGGATATTTCCCCTGCCCAATGGAATGGCCAATGTAGGCGCAGGTATGCTAAGTTCAAGTGTTAGTAGGAAAAAGGTGAATATTAAGGAAGATATGCTGCGAGCCATTGTCAATAACCCAAATATAAAAGATCGTTTTGCAAATGCAGAATTGCAAGGCAAAATTCAAGGTTGGGGTTTGCCACTAGGGAGCAAAAAAAGAAAAATTTCGGGAGATGGTTTCTTATTGGTGGGCGATGCGGCTGCGCTGATAGACCCCT
Source organism: uncultured Bacteroidota bacterium (assembly GCA_903907885.1). Classification (GTDB taxonomy): domain Bacteria; phylum Bacteroidota; class Bacteroidia; order UKL13-3; family UKL13-3; genus RGVD01. The sequence continues at coordinate 4,096 of CAIVPY010000214.1, read as the reverse complement.
TTACAGGTGAGGGTATAGGTAATGCTATGTATAGTGGAATGTTGGCTGCTGCGCATATCAAAAACTGTGTGGAGCAAAACAAATTTGATGGTGCTTTTAATGCCGCCTACGACAAAGCCTTTTATGATAGACAGTGGGATGAATTAAAGTTAAGTCATACCATGCAAAAACTATGTAAATACCCATGGCTGTTTAATTTGGTGGTTAACAAAGCCAACAAAAACAAGGCACTGCGCGAAACCATCAGTTGCATGTTTGAAGATTTGGATTTGAGAGCCAAGCTTCGTAATCCCTTGTTTTATTTTAAATTATTGTTGAACGATTAATAACTACTTGCCGCAATTCTTGCAGCCTGCAGATGTTTTTCCTTTAAAGCTTTTGAAAATAACTTTGGCTATATAACCTACAGAGGTAGCAACAATCAAAATGACAATAATCGTTTGGTAATCCATCTTAGTTTTTTAGATAAGGGTTGTTGGCTTTTTCAGAAGCTATGCTTGTGCTTGGTCCGTGTCCACTGAAAACTTTGGTTGAATCGGGTAGGGTAAAAAGCTTGGTTCTGATGCTTTGTAAAAGGGTTTCTAGATTTCCGCCAGGCAGGTCAGTGCGACCAATGCTTTGCATAAACAACACATCACCCGAAATGACAAAGCCTTCATCTTTGCAATAAAAGCTAATGCTGGCAATGGAATGACCAGGTGTGAAAAGCACATCCAAAGTAAAATTTCCAAAACTGATTTTATCACCTTCATTTAAATACACCAAGTTTTCAGGAATGATGATATCAGGCATGTTGAACATCACTGTCCATCTTTTGGTTTCATTATAAGTAAACAATTCTTCTTTGTGCAAATGGATGGGTAATTGGTAGTGTGTTGAAACAAACTCATTACCCAAAATATGGTCGATGTGGCAATGTGTGTTGAGCAGTTTTACGGGCTTTAGCCTGTTTTGACTGATGTATGAAGTCAACACATTGCGCTCGGCTTGGCTGTAGCAGCCTGGATCAATAATCACACACTCTTTGGTATCATTGCTTAACACATAAGTGTTTTCGGCAAAATCGTTAAATTGAAATACTTTTATCATCTAGGCTTCAAAATTAGCTAAATCATTATTTATATCTTGGGTTATTTGAAAACTCCAGGTAAATGCAAACTCGATGTCAATTTGTAATTATGAAAAATGACCGCACAAAAGAGTTGGGAGTTGCCAGTAGCGATAAGCGACAATATTAAGCCTTATGAGAAATAGCAAACACAAGCTAATATGAACTAAGTGATATGCTAAGGGGCTAATACACCATGACATTGGTTAGCAGTAAATAATTATCAGAATCAAACTACGACAAGCAACTAATATAAAACAAAAGCCCTTCAGAACTAAAGTTCTGAAGGGCTTTTTCTATGATTTTATCTCTCTACTGTCCGCAGCCGTTAATTTTATATTTTAATTTTCGGTTATCGAATACAAAATCAACACTAAAACCTGTAGAAGGATTGTATGTCATTGTTCCGGTATAATAATGTGTTATTTCATCTTCGATTACTTGAGTAGGTTTGCTTGTATTAAATGTAATGGTATCAAAAATTCTTACTGTTGAGTTGTCGTCAGCAGTGTGGTCATACTCTATTAAATAGGTTTGGTTTTTCATAAAACCATTTGATTGTAGTTGACCATTAATTAAACTCACACTTCCTGGACTTCCATAGGCACAACCTAATTTTGAGTATTGAAAAGTTAAATCGGGTGGTAAAACAAAATTGCCTCCTGAGCATTGTATATGTGCCGTTAACGACACAGGTGTGTATGGTAAGCTCTGTAAATAGGCATTGCCATCATATGGTACGTCATAACTATAATAACTATTTACATAATCACAAATTTGAATAGGCACTCCATTAATTTGCCAAAGTGGAAGGTAGCTCACACAAGCGTTTTCTCTATGATTCAAATCAACATATAGTTTTGCATTATCATTATCAAATGCGGGTACTCTAAAGTATCTTGAATTGCCAAACGAATAGTCGGTGTAGTATGTAAAATAACTAACACTCCAGTATTTTGAGGTGTAAAATATATTTGAATAAAACCCATCATTAAAATTTGCATTTGGGTAATTAACCCTTACATCTGTATAGCCACATCCTGTAACTGCCGATTGGTATAAAAAGAATTGCCCATCAAGCAGGTTATCCATAAAACTAAATTTGTATTTGCCATTTTCTAAAACATAGGCCGACTCAGGTAATGTGGCGCTTTTTTTAATCCCGATTATATCGTTACCAATTTGTACCATGCCTTCGCAGTAAAAATTGTAAGTATTATTTGGCAAATAACACTCTACCACTCTACCACTTCTTAGTAGAGGATAATATGGTTGCACCCATTTGTTTAATTTGGTACTATAAAAATTAACATACGGTATGCCAACTACCCCTTGGAAGTAGTGTGGCTTATCTATAAACACGCCATTTTCGTCATAGTAACCAAAAGCTAAGAAATCACTCCTCGAATATATCGTGGCAGATATTTCAGACAATGGAATGGTATCAAAAATAATTTTGTTGGTATAAACAGGAATGGTGTCAACACCCACAACCTTATGCCCTGTTACTACCCTTGTTATGTTTGTGCCAATAGCTGGTGTAACGGTGTAGCCCTTTAATACTTTTCGGTTCACTACTTGGTTTTTAAACCCTACTTCCTCTTGAATAATATCGTATAATTCGGTGGTATCATTGTATTGATAAGTTGTGGTATCATATTCGGCAATTTCTTCGGTTCTAATATGTAACGAAACACCACACTGAACCCTAATAGATGTTTTGTCAATAAACAACAGACCCTTTTTAGGATATTTAACAGTAAAACTTACACCATCTCCCCTTGTCATTGAAAATTCTACCGTATCGGTAGCCTTTTTTCCAAGAAAATTAAGACTTTGTTGTGATACTGTTGTTCCAGCAGGTGGGTTTTTAATGCTGTTGAAATTTAAATTTACCGTAAACTTATCTGTTTTCGAAAAAACATACACATCTTGGTTTATGGGAATACAACCATTGGCCATTGCCTTTACATTAAACACAATTGGGTGGTCTTTGGTAGGATTTGCATTAGGCGACAAAATAATACCAAGCACACCACTGCTGTTTGGAGTAAAATTAGTCTTACCGTTTTCATCAAAAACATAATGTGCATCAAACCCGCTAATAGAAACGGATAAATTTTGCAATGTCCCGATAGAAGAATCGTTTGGCTTAAACTGAATTTTTAATAAGGTATTTGCCAAGTTCCCATTCAAATCAAGTTTGAAACTTTTCAACTCGTCAATAGGGTTTTTACACGAAGAAAAGGCGATAAATATACCTATGATGGTATATAGTATGTTTCGAGAATTAGTACTGTTATTCATGGCTTTATTTTGATATTTTAATGTTTAACTTTAGGTTGATAAAAGGATAGAAATTATATCCCTCGAATGCTTTTTGAACAATAGCTTGGTTATCTGCATTGGCGCTCGGCTCAAAAGTGCCCGTTGCGCTAAGCTTGGTGGTAGGCGTTCCGTGATAAAAAGCACCCATATCAAAACCCACTCCTACTCTATGCTTTGGAACAGCCCTTCCAAAACCGATACCTAAATAAGGTGCCACATTTGCACCTGTGATATCAAACGAAATAGTACCCACTTGATCGGGTGTGTAACTAATATATCCATAACTTTGGTTGCCTTTGGGTGTAATATCCACTTTATAATTATTTAGATTGTAGGCGGCACCAAAACAAATACGAAAAGATGAATTAACAGAAGGATAGTAATCAAACAACAACAAGGCTGCACCCAATTTTATGTTAGCCTTTAATGTTACCGCATCAGAATTAAACTTGGTATCCACATTTTGGTTTAAATTGCTTGAGTAATAACCTAAACTTGTTGCAAAATGAGGAGATAATCGTTTGTTTGTCTTGTCCTAAAATAGGTTTACACTAAAAAGTGTAAAATATGGAAAAGATAATCATAAAAAAACCGAGCAGCTATTTTAGAGAATCGGAACGACACCAAATCATTCAAGAATACCTTAAAGGTAACAGTACT
>CAIVPY010000213.1 GCA_903907885.1 uncultured Bacteroidota bacterium | reverse complement strand
TTTCATCATATTCATTACACTTTTATCCCTCAAATAAATTTTTAAGAATTTTTAAAGTGTTTCATTAGCATTGAATGCCAAATGCTTTTTTACATTTGTTAAAAATTAATACCCGTAGATTATGGATCAAGAAGCATTACCTCATGTATTAGTAGTTGATGATGAATTGAGTCTTGGTGCCTTATTAAAGGAAAATTTAAGATTAAGTGGATTTAGTGTCAAGCTATGCAAGGATGGAGATGAAGGTTGGAGAGCTTTTGATAAAGAACGTTTTGATGTATGTATTTTGGATGTAAATATGCCTAAGAAAAATGGCTACGAATTGGCTGAACTTATCAGAAAAAAAGATGCTTTAACTCCCATCATATTTTTAACAGCAAACACCGATGAGGAAGATAAATTAAAAGGTTTTGAAATTGGTGCAGATGAATACATAACCAAACCTTTTAGTACAAACGAGCTTGTGGCAAGAATGAAGGCGATATTGAAGCGAACTAAAGGAAATAATGTCACAACTTTGGCCAGGGAAGAAGTTTTTGTGGTTGGCAATACCAAAATAGATACCTCCAACCATGTAGTCGTGATTAATAACGAACTTGAGAAAAAAATCAGTTCAACTGAAAGCAACTTGTTAAAGTTGTTCATCGAGAATAAAAATATGCTTTTATCTCGCAATGCCATACTGCTCAGTATTTGGGGCAGAGATGATTTTTATACGGCAAGAAACCTAGATGTTTATATAAATAAATTAAGGAAGATTTTAAAAGACGATATTTGTTTAGAAATTGCAAATATTCATGGATCCGGTTTTAAATTGGTCGAAAATACTCCAGCTTAAATGAATGTCATCAAAGGCCTAAAAATAGTATGTTGTTTGGTAATTGTTTTTTTGCAAGCAAATGTTTTTGCACAAAACAATTATGTGGATAGTTTGAACAACATTCTTCGCTCAGCCAATGATAAGGATAAGGTTCAAGTGCTAACTGAGTTGGGAAACCACTTCAGATATGTTAACTCACAACAGGCTTTAGATAATTACAAACAAGCTTTCGATATTTGTTCTAAAACAGATGATAAGAACAACAGTTTGTTTTTATCTAAAACCATAGCCTCGCTTTATTTTAATCAAGCCAATTTTAATCAAGCCAAAGATTATTATAATAAATCTATTCAATTGGGTTTATCGGGTTCAGCTTTGGCTGAAATGCAGGTTCAATTGGGAAATATCTCACTAGCACAAGGAGTATTAACGGCTGCTGCTGAGCAATATTTTAATGCACTTAAATATTATGAAAAGAGCAAGGATGAAAATGCAAAATTGAATGCATACTCACTTCTAGCAACTGTTTTTGAACGTCAAAATAATTTCAGTAAAGCCATTGAATACAATATGAAAGCATTGAGTATTTATGAGCTTAATAAAAATAAATTCAGATTGCTTAGCAGTTATGATAATATTGGAAACATCTATTTAAGACAAAAGAATTATAGCAAAGCAGAACTCTTTTTTATGAAGTCTTTGCAAGTATATAAAGAAATAAAAAATACTGCAGGAGAGGCATCTACACTACATAATTTGGCTAAAGCCAATTATGAACATAAGCAATATGATAAATCTCTTACTTATGCCAAACAATCTTTAAAACTAGCCCAGGGCTTAAACATTAAACCACTCTTAGCTTCAAATTATAATGTTTTAGGATATGTGTTTACTTCTAAAACGGATTACGCAGGGGCTGATTTTTATTTTAAGAAAGCCATTGATATCTCGAAAAGAACGGGTTTGAATATTGAGTTGAACCTAGCATACGAAGGGTTGGAAGCTTTGTATAAAGCAACTAATGAAAAGGGGAAATCAATTACATTTCAATCTTTGAGTAATAATATGAAAGATTCATTATACAATGATTCTATTTTGAAAAGAATGAATACGCTTGAGGCCGATTATGAAGCTAAAAGTAAGCAGTCAGAAATTGAATTATTGAAAAGAGAAAGCGAGTTAAATAATTTACAAAGGCAAGATGAAAGAAGGGTTCGTGATTTTTTAATAGCATTCTCTGCTTTGCTGTTAACACTTTTTGCTGTGGTGGTTTATTTCTTTATCAAAAACAAAAGGATTGCCAATGCCCTTGAAAAGCAAAACAAAGAAATCATTATTCAAAAAGAGCAATTAACCCAATTGAATAATGTAAAGGATCGCTTTTTTTCAATCATTTCACACGATTTGAGGAACAACCTTACATCCATGAAATTGTATTTTGAGCTTATTAGTAATAAGAATTATAAGCTCTCAGATGAAAAGCATTTGACAGGTGAAATTGCCAGTTCGGTTAATAATACGATTGATTTGCTAGAGAATTTATTGGTGTGGGCGTCTGAACAAATCAAAGGGAAAGCTATCAATATTGTGAAGCTAAACTTGTTTGATATTGCCAATGATAATGTGGCTTTACTTAGTGGAAATGCAGCACAAAAAAATATTGAACTTGAGAATTTGGTAGATGAAGATTCATTTGCCTATGGGGATTTAGATATCATTAATTTGGTGGTACGTAACCTTATATCCAATGCAATAAAATTTACGCATGAGGGCGGAAGCGTAAGTATTAGTTCTCAGATTAAAGATGATTTCATACACATATCTGTTTTGGATAATGGTGTGGGTATTTCAACAGATAAAATTCCATTGCTTTTTACCCAATATAAAAACAATAGCACCAAAGGAACAGGCAATGAAAAAGGCACAGGTCTTGGATTGATGCTTTGCAAAGAATACGTTGAAAAAAACAAAGGACAAATATGGGTAGAAAGCGAGCAGGATAAAGGCTCTTGTTTCTTATTCAGCTTGCCTTTGCATGCTTAGATTATACAGCTTCACTTTTAATGTTCTTAAACCAAAACTCATTATGAAAAATATTTTCACAAGTATTCTTTTTTCTATCACATTTTTGTTGGCTTTAGGACAATCTCAAAGCCTACAAATTCCAAGTTATGTGTCGTTGCCGAAGGATAGCATTTTGAGAAAGCAACTTCTTACTTCGCTTTCTGATTTTATGGGTCAGATTGATAAACCCAATGCAGAGAATACAAGGGTGTCGAATTTGGATTTACCTGAAACTGCCCTTTTGTTAGATGAAATGAAGGGAATAGAAAAGAGTAATAAGTATAAAGAAGATCATTTTTTCAAAGCTTCACTTAGCAATGTATTTAAATTAAACGATAGCCTATTTACCATTCAATTGAGCTATATGGCGCAGCGGAATGATACACTCATGCTTAGGGCTATGATTACACTTTTGGCACAAAGGCAGCATGGAGAATTTTATTTTAAATCACCCCTTAAATCCAATACAATTTTATGGAAGAGCATGAAAGTGGCCAATACCCATATTTATTATAAAAGCCAATTGAATACATCTAAGGCAAAGGAGTGTTTTAACATGACTTTGAAGTATGATAAAAAATTATCAGCCAAAATATTTCAACATACATTTTATTGTTGTGATAACTACCAAGAGGTTTTGAGGCTCATTGGAGTAGATTACAAGTCGGATTATAACGGTAGAACTTATGGATCACTTTCTACAAAGGAAAACAATCAATCTATTGAAGTTGATGGCGCCTTAACGCCAAGTTTCAAGGTTTTTGATTCACATGATTTGTGGCATAGCCGATTGTATAAGGTATTATCAAATGATATTATAAACCGACCTGTAGATGAAGGGACGGCCTATTTATATGGTGGTTCTTGGGGTTTGTCTTGGAAAGTAATTTTGAAACGATTTAAGCAATATGCTGCGGAGAATAAAAATGCAGATTGGTTGGTACTATACAACGAAAGTAAAAATTATGATGAGAAAGCAAAATTTCCATTGAATGTTGATTTTGTAATCAATGCACTCATCATACAAAATCTTGAAAAGGAGAAAGGCTTTCCAGCAGTTATGGAATTGCTTAGTTGTGGTAAAAAAGAAAAAGACAATGAAAATTATTTCAAGGACTTGGAGAGAATTTGTGGTATTTCAAAAACTGATTTCAATAAAAAAGTTTGGGATTTGATAGATTCTAATTGAATTTTATGGTAATTGGAAACTTCATCCACAGTGTGTATACAATCATTCTTGATAATTCTATCTGCTTTTATACATTTGAAAGCGTTAATCACTATAAATCATGTCAACGGAAAAAATACTTATCATCGGATCGCAAGGCCAAATAGGGTTAGAATTAGCAGAAGCACTAAGAAACAATTACGGACACGATAATGTGGTTTGTGCGGATGTGAAAGATGTTGAAAATCCTGTTGGACCTTATGAGAAATTGGATGCTATGGATCGTCAAGGCATTTATGAAGCGATTAAAAAGCATGGCGTTAGTCAAGTGTATCTATTGGCTGCCTTGCTTTCTGCCACTGCCGAACAGAAACCTAAATTGGCTTGGGACCTAAACATGGAAGGCTTGTTTAATGTGTTGGATGCTGCCAAAGAAGGTCTTATTAAAAAAGTATATTGGCCTAGCTCCATTGCGGTTTTTGGACCAAGTACCCCAAGTGTGAACACCCCACAATACACGGTGATGGAACCTAATACCATTTATGGTATCAGCAAGCAAGCAGGTGAAAGATATTGCGAATACTATCACCAAAAGTATGGTGTGGATGTGCGTAGTATTCGTTATCCAGGTTTGATAGGACATAAATCTGCCCCTGGTGGAGGAACTACGGATTATGCAGTTCATATTTATCATGAAGCATTGAAAAACAAAACCTATGAATGCTTCTTAAGTGAAAATACAACCCTCCCAATGATGTATATGCCTGATGCTTTGAAAGCAACCATTCAATTGATGGAGTCGCCTGCAGATAAAGTGAAAATACGCAGCAGCTATAACGTGTCCGGCATCAGCTTTTCACCAAAAGAAATTGCTGATGAAATCCGCAAACATATTCCTGAATTTAGCATCACTTACAAACCAGATTTCAGGCAAGCCATTGCCAATAGCTGGCCTGGAAGCATTGATGATACAAGGGCTCGCGAAGATTGGGGTTGGCACAATGATTTTGATTTGAGCGCCATGACCAATGATATGCTCGATAATTTAAAATAATGCATCCGTAAGTACAGACGTTTAATTAAGCGTCACTTTTAAAATTGAAATGTGGCATTCATACACCAATGGATTCAAAATGTATCTTCAACTCGAAAAATCGCTTTCGGGAAATAGTGTAGAGGCATATCTCCATGATGTAGATAAATTGCAACAATTTCTTGAAGCCAAAGCATTACAAATTCAGCCAGAAAGCATGGATTTGGCGACCCTCAGAGAATTTCTGAGATGGGTGCATGAAATGGATTTTACACCTACGAGCCAAGCCCGCATATTATCAGGTGTAAAGGCTTTTTATAAATACCTCTTGCTCGAAGATGTAATTAAAGAAAACCCTGCCGAATTGCTGGAAGCACCCAAACTTAAACGCACTTTGCCCGATGTGCTTGCTGTGCATGAGATTGATGCAATGTTGGCCACCCTCGACCAAAGCAGTGAGGAAGGTGTGCGCAACAAGGCCATTATCGAAACTATGTTTAGTTGTGGCTTGCGTGTGAGCGAAACAGTGAGTCTTAAGATCTCTGATATTTTTAAACAAGATGGTTTTATTAAGGTTGTGGGTAAGGGAAACAAAGAAAGGCTAGTGCCCATTGGTTCGGTAGCAATTAAGTTTATTGATTATTACCTTGAATATGTAAGAAACCACCAACAGATAAAACCAGCCGATGTAGATATTTTATTTTTGAATAGGAGAGGAGCAAAGCTATCTCGGGTGATGATATTCTATATCATTAAGAAAATGGCAGCAGAAGCTGGCATTACAAAGAGTATTAGTCCTCATACTCTTCGCCATAGCTTTGCCACATGCATGGTTGAGGCAGGTGCCGACCTAAGAGCTGTGCAACAAATGCTAGGTCATGAGAGTATTACCACAACCGAAATTTATACCCATCTAGACCGTGATTACCTGCGCACCGTAATTACCGATTTTCACCCAAGGGGTAAGAAATAGTTGTTTGTAAAAAGTAAATTTATATTAAGGAACTTACAAGTCGGATTTAGTATTTACTCTTTTTATTAGTTTTATAATTTCAAACCAAATTACTGAAACGAAACCGATTGAAATGCATATTATTAGTTGTTGCAAATTCAATCTCTCAAATTCAAAGAATTTTGTCAAAGGGTTTACATAAAGTATTAGTCCTACTATAGCAATGGTTATAAATATGATAAATATAACCATATTGTTTTTGTACTTTAACGTTGTAAAAATTGAATAATAGAATGAACGGTTAATTAAAGTTAGAAAAATGTTAGCAGTTATCAAAACACTAAAAACCATCGTTCTCGTTAGCTCTTCGTTACAACCATTTTTAACTGAGTACTGGTATATGAATAGAGTTCCAGTAGTTATCATCAATCCTTGTATGATACTTATTGATAGTTCTTTCCAATTAAAGAATGTAGATGTCATGGCTTTTGGTTTTTGAAACATCGTATTCTTTTCCATTGGTTCGTTTTCGTATATTATGGAACAAGTTGGCCCCATTATTATTTCTAAAAAAATGACATGTATAGGAGAAAAAATATTGGGATAAATCCATCCTAATGCCAAAGGAATAAAGACAGTCAGGATAATGGGAATGTGAATGGATATGATGTATTGTATTGCCTTTTTTAGATTGGTATAAATCTTTCTACCCATTGCCACCGCATCAACCATTTTTGATAAGTCGTCCTCTAATAAAATTAATGATGCTGCTTGTTTTGCAATTTCGGTTCCTTTTTTACCCATAGCTATGCCAATATGTGCTGCTTTAAGTGCAGGTCCGTCATTAACACCATCCCCAGTCATGGCTACAATTTGGTTATTAGATTTTAAGGCATTGATTATTTTTAGTTTTGCTTCAGGAAACATTCGGGTAAACACAGAGGTGTTTGTTACGCAAGTTTGAAAGTCGTCTTCTGACAAATTCATCAACTCGTCACCTGTTATGCTTTTCTCGTATCCTCTGAATCCAATTTGTTTTGCAATAGCTGTTGAAGTGGCTGCATTATCACCGGTTATTATTTTAACAGAAATACCAGCAGTATAAAAATCTTCTATTACTTTTTGAATGTTATTTTTTGGTGGATCGTAAAAGGCAACGACTCCTTTAAATTGAAAGGACAATTCTTGTTGCATTTCAGGATAATTGTTTCCCGTAAATTTTGCCACACCTACACCCAATAATCTGTATCCATCATCAGCTAAATGTTGAATGGCAGAATGCACTTGTTGTTTTTCCGTTTCGGTAAGGACTGAAACATTCATTAATGCTTCGGGCGCGCCTTTGGCTGCTATAATTCTTTTACCTTTATCGTTTTCAAATATATGAGTCATCATAGGCGGTTTTCCGTCTAATGGATACTCGTGAATCAACTTGTAATTTGGTCGTTCATCTATTTGATGATGGTCAATATAAGTATTATGCAATGCAACTTCCATTGGATCGAAAGGAATAGGTTCGCTTGCAAACATGGCCAATTTTAAAAGTTCTTTTTCATCATTATTTAAATCATCTTTTGGGTCAAATAATTTGTTGTTTTTTAAAACAAATATTTTTGCTAAACTCATTTTGTTTTCGGTAATGGTTCCTGTTTTGTCAGTACAAATAACCGTTGCACTTCCTAATGTTTCAACCGTTTTCATTTGTTTAACCACTATACCCATCTTCATTAATCGCCATGCCCCTAAAGCCATAAAAGTTGTAAATGCAACGGGGATTTCTTCGGGCAAAATACTCATGGCTAATGTGAGTGATTGCAATAAGCTATTTAGCAAATTTTGAGAATACCAATAATTGATTACCCAAACAATTACAAAAACTATCGCACCTGCGATTGCCATTTTTTTTACAAAATTTGCAATTTGTAATTCCAAGGGTGTCTTTTCTTCACTGATACTTTCTAAACTTGTTCCAATTTTGCCTAATTTAGTTTCGTTCCCTATTGCAGATATAGTAGCTATAGCTAAGCCACTGGCAACGGTAGTGCCACTATAAATAAATTTATCTTCTTTTGTTTTATCCTTATACACGGCAAACGATTCGCCTGTAAGTATGGATTCGTTTACTGAAAAATCATTGGAATGAACAATAATTCCATCCGCTGTAATGGCAGTTCCTTCTTCCACCATTAAGCTATCACCAATCACTAAATCTTCACTTTTTATTTCTTCAACTTTTCCATTGCGAATTACTTTGCACTTTGGCTGCGATAAGTCTTTGAGTTTTTCAAGTGCGTTTTTGCTTCTTGAATATTGGTATAATGAAATAGAAGTTTGAAAGGCGATGGCAGCAGTTAGAAAAATTCCATCACCTATTTTTCCGCTAATAAAATAAATGGATGAAGCAGTCAATAATAAAATCATCATTGGGTCTGTGGCAATGCGTTTTATAGCATCTAAATAACCATTTTCCTTTTTGTAGTTTAATTTGTTTTGTCCAAATTGTTTCTTAGCAAGTTCTACCTGCTCATTTGTCAAGCCTAATATGTCGAATTGATTTGTAGACATCTTTTTTATACCTTTTCTAACATTAATTTTTGGGCATAATGAAATTTATTTGCCAAATCTAATCATCATCCTTTTCTATGTGATTATTGTTTTCATCATGTTTGTTACCGCTTTTGTGGCAAGTAACACAATTAGTAAGGTTATAAATTCCCTCCTCATTATGTTCAGCTGCTATTTCCCTTTCAGAATGTTGGTGGCAACCATAGCATGTATATGAACTGAATTTGTTGCTTGGGTGGCAAGTTATACATGTTGTTTGATGATTTTGATCTAGTTTGAAATATGTAGAATGCTCAAATGTTGAAGGAATCCATTTATGCGTGCTATGACATTTGTTGCAATCTTCCTTGATTAAGCTATGATAATTGTCTGTAGGTTTAATATGGCACGAAGCACAATTGTTTTTGTTCAAAAGTAAATTGTGATTAAATGCAATAGTTTTCTTCCAACTTTGGATTTGGTGGCAGCTATTGCAATTAGCAGAAACTTTTGAATGAAGACTATCTTCAGGTTTTGTATGGCAGGAATTGCAATTATTGATTATAGATAATGAAAGCAAGTCATGTTTAAACCCACTCAATGTATGTTCAGGAAATATTCCTTGATGTTCGGTATGACATGAACTACATTCTTGATTGGAGAGATTCTGATGAAATAATACCTTTTTCTGCTTACCTACTTCGTCATTTCCAATGTTGGCTACTTTGTGGCACGCTATGCACTTTTCGTTGGCAATTCCACCTAAAGGTTTGTGGCAAGAAACACATTCATTATTTAATTTTTGATGTCCTTCTAACAAATCACCAGGGCTTATCATTGAGTGAGGGAATTGCATGATTAGAAGAATAGCAACTCCAATAAATAACAGAAAAAATAACTTTTTCATTAGCTAAAAATGAATATGGTGATGATATG
>CAIVPY010000212.1 GCA_903907885.1 uncultured Bacteroidota bacterium | reverse complement strand
TTCACTTTTCAACTTGTGTGTTTTTTCTATGCTTTGGTTTAGTGTGGTGGCGTGTTAAATTAATTGGATTTAATCAATTGCTAGGAGTATTTATTTATGTTGCACCTATATCGTATGCACTTTACGTGTTGCATTTCCCTATCCTTAAAATTTGGGATTTGTACCAATATTTCGACTATAAAGAAAGCCTTTCAACCATGCTTATAGTAAATACCATCCGCCTGAGTGTGCTTTTTGGATTGTCTTACTTAATGGAAATAAAAATTCAGCCAATTATTAATAAGTATTTGAGGTAGTGAATGATTATTTCGATATTCGTTATTCATTATTCGTTATTTTTGCCTATTAACATTTCAAAATTTTCAATTCTAAATTGCTTCCCTTTCCATATCATATAGAACCTTTTAAACTAAAAGTCATCGAGTGGTTGAGAAGTTTTGAAGTGTGTTGTATGTTGGATAACAACGAGAGCATAAATGCACTTAATTTAACCGACATTGAGTGCATAATTGCTGCTGGTGTAAAGACCGACATCAAAGGTGCTGGCATAGGTGATTGGAATTTATTGAACAATGTAATTAAAAGCAATGAACCAGATTATCTTTTTGGCTATTTAAGCTATGATTTAAAGAACCAAATAGAAAAATTAGAATCCAATCATCTTAATCAGATTGGTCTTGATGAATTATATTTTTTCAAACCCATACATCTCATAATTATTTATCGCAATGGTAGCTATTTATTGCAAAGCCCTCAGAGCAATTTAATTGAAGAAATTCTTCAAACAGATGCAAAACACTTTGCTTCTCATCAGGTTCAAATTAAACCCAAAGTAAGTCGTGAAAAGTATATCAAAAATGTACAAGCCATTCAACAGCATATCATCGAAGGAGATGTGTATGAGCTGAATTATTGTGTAGAGTTTTTTGATGAGCATGCCCGCCTAGATGCTTACCATGTGTACCAAAAACTAAAGCAGTTCTCCCCCACCCCATTTGGTGCATTTCTTAGGGTGTATGATAATTTTATACTTTGTGCAAGCCCTGAAAGGTTTCTAAAAAAAAAAGGTAAAACACTCTATTCACAACCTATAAAAGGAACTATAAAAAGAGGAAATAGCAAAGATGAAGACCAACAGCTTATTCTTCAATTGCTAAACTCTGAAAAAGAACGTGCTGAAAACCTAATGATAGTTGATTTGGTAAGAAACGACTTAGCACGAAGTTCTGAAATCGGTTCGGTAAAAGTAGAAGAGCTTTTTAGTATTTATACTTTTAGCCAAGTACACCAAATGATTTCAACGGTTTCATCAAAGATTAACGAAAACACGAGTGCGGTTGAAGCCATAAAAAACGCCTTCCCTATGGGAAGCATGACAGGTGCACCCAAAGTAATGGCAATGGAATTGATAGAAAAATACGAAACCACCAAAAGAGGTTTATACAGTGGAGCTATTGGTTATTTTGCACCTAACAAGGACTTTGATTTTAACGTGGTAATTCGCAGCATACAATACAATGCCAATAAAAAGTATGTGAGTTTTGAAGTAGGGAGTGCCATTACATTCGATAGCAATGCCGAGCACGAATATGAAGAATGCCTGCTAAAAGCCCAAGCCATGATGAGAGCATTGGCAGAATAAACTAATTTTCTAATAAAATATCTCTGATAGAAGTATAAGTATCTATTTCCAACGGTTTCAAATCTGCTCTATCAATCCAAATGGCATCGGTAATGCTTTCTTCAGCTTGAGGCACTAGTTTTCCGTTATACATAGTTTTCATCTCGAACCAATGTGTAACTTTAATAAATCTATGCCCGTGCAATTTGTAGGAATGGTAACTTATGGCTGCTTTTCGTAAAATACTCAGCTGACTAATACCACACTCCTCCTCAACTTCTCGAATGGCTGCTTCTTCAATTGATTCACCAATATCCATCTTTCCTTTAGGTAAATCCCACTTTCCCAATCGTTTTATAAGCAATAATTGGTTTTTGATATTATACACTAAACCCCCAGCAGCCACTATTGATTTAAAGTGCTGGTTTAATTCTCCCCATGCCAATTCTACATCTTCACACAACAATATAGCTCCCTTGTTGTGCAACTCTTCTACCTCTCTTACGTGAGTCATAAGAGCTAGTGAAGAATATTCGTAAACAGGTAAGCCTGCATATATTCCTTCAACAATTATATGTGTTGTAAATATTAAGGGTTTATCGTTTATAAAAATTTTATACATTTGCTGAATATGGAAGTTAGTAAAACTGTATCTGCAAAAATAGCAGAATATTTGTTACAAATAAATGCAATTAAACTTCAACCCGAGAATCCATTTACTTGGGCGAGTGGATGGAAAAGCCCAATTTATAGTGATAATCGTCTTTCACTATCTCATCCTGAAGTAAGGAACTTCATAAAAAAAGAATTAGCTAAATTAGTGATTGAAAAATTTCCTTCAGCCGAGGCCATAGTGGGTGTTGCTACAGCAGGTATTGCGCCTGGGGTGTTAGTAGCTGATGAATTAAAACTTCCTTTTGGTTATGTTAGATCTGAAGCAAAAAAACACGGAATGGGAAAACAAGTTGAAGGAGATATTAGAAATGGTCAAAAAATTGTAGTAATTGAAGACCTTGTAAGTACAGGTAAAAGCAGCCTTCAAGCAGTACAATCTCTTCGAGATTTTGGAGCTGATGTGATAGGAATGGCAAGTATATTCACTTATGGTTTTGATGAAGCATTACAAACTTTTGCCAATGCCAGTTGTACTTATGTATCACTATGTAACTATGACGAACTAATAAAAGTAGCTGTTGAAAATAATACTGTAAAAGAAAACCAAATTCAACTATTAAATGAATGGAGAAAAAGTCCTTCAATTTGGGGTCAATAATAATATAATATACCATTGAAATTAAGCAATAACCCACTAAAAACAATATACGCCATTTGGTTTGGCTTATGCACGCTTGTTATATTTTTGGCATTATATCCAGCAATTTATTACACTTTAAGTAATCCTAAAAGATACCCTTGGGGACATAAAATAAGAAGACTTTGGGGTTGGTTTTTATTAACTCTTGGTTTTATAAGAGTGAAACAAATTTTTGAAGAAAGCGTTGATTTTACCAAGCCTTACGTTATCACTCCAAATCATGCTTCTCAACTTGATATTGTTACATTAACTGTGAAACTAAAAAAACTTGACTTTAGCTTTTTAGCAAAAGTTGAATTAGAAAAAATTCCTCTTTTCGGAATTTGGTTTAGAACAATTGATATTTCTGTGGATAGAAAAAATGCGAGAAAAGCTGCTGAAGCTTATATGAAAACGGTTAGAAATATTGAAAAAGGGAGAAGCATGGTGATATTTCCTGAAGGAACTATTTCTAATCAAACACCTAAACTTATAAAATTTAAAGATGGTCCTTTCAGGTTAGCCATCGAAACACAAGTTGATGTATTACCTGTAACTATATTGGGAAATCATATAATTTTACCCGACCAAGGAGTATTTGAAGGACGACCAGGTACAGTCATTCAATTTGTTCACAAGCCTATTTCTACAAAAGGAATGTCCCTTAATGATGTTGATACTTTGAAAGAAAGGGTTTATAACATAATTAATAACAAACTAAAAGAACATGGATATTAACAACGAAACAATAGATAGATTAGCAGAAC
Organism: uncultured Bacteroidota bacterium; assembly: GCA_903907885.1. Classification (GTDB taxonomy): domain Bacteria; phylum Bacteroidota; class Bacteroidia; order UKL13-3; family UKL13-3; genus RGVD01. The sequence goes on along the minus strand of CAIVPY010000212.1, from coordinate 3,283 downwards.
TAGCAAAACTTGAATTTACTGATGCTGAAAAAGATAGTTTAAAAAAAGACATGTCTAGCATTATCTCTTATTTTGAAAAATTAAATGAAGTAAATACTGATAATGTAGAACCACTAATTTTTATGACTGATGATGTAAATAGGTTGAGAGAGGATGTAGTAATCCAAAATACATCAAAACAAGAAGCCTTGCTAAATGCACCTTCAAAAGATTCTGATTATTTTCGAGTACCAAAAGTATTGGATAAATAAGGGTAAATTACCACTCAAATAAAACTTATTTAGGCTCATTCTCCTTTCACTACATTGCATCATGGCTCAAAATGTAATCGATATACAAAAAATAGGTAAAACCTACCGCATAGGAACTCAAGAGGTTAATGCCTTGCTGTCTGTTGATTTACAAATAAACAAAGGCGAATATGTTGCCCTAATGGGACCATCTGGTTCTGGAAAATCAACCCTAATGAACATCTTAGGATGTCTTGACACCCCGTCACGTGGAAGCTACAAATTAAATGGCACTGATGTAAGTAACATGTCGGATAATGAATTGGCCGAAATTAGAAACAAAGAAATTGGTTTCATCTTTCAGACTTTTAACTTATTGGCAAGAAACACATCTTTAGATAATGTAGCACTACCACTTGTTTATGCCGGTGTAAGTAAAAAAGATCGAACCGAAAAGGCTGAAAAAGCCATGGTAAGTGTTGGATTGGGAGACAGAATGGAACACAAACCCAACGAGCTTTCAGGAGGACAAAGACAACGTGTTGCAATAGCAAGGGCATTGGTAAATCAACCTGCTATTATTTTAGCAGATGAGCCAACAGGAAATTTAGATACAAAAACCTCTCATGAAATTATGGATTTATTGGAAGAAATCCATCAAAAAGGGAATACCGTAATTATCGTTACCCACGAGGAAGACATTGCCAAAAGAGCAAAAAGAATAGTTCGCTTAAGAGATGGTGTTATTGAAAGCGACAAAGAGCAATAAACAAATTATAACTCACAAGTAAATACTGTGTAGGTCTTTTTCATTTCAGACAAATCTGGTAAGACCTTAAATAAACCCAATATAGTTGAGCCACTACCGCTCATAGCAGCATATTCTGCACCCATATCGTATAGGTTATTTTTTATACTTGCCAACTCGGGATAGATATTAAAAACACTTTCTTCAAAGTCATTTTGGATAACATTTTTCCAATCATTAATAGGCAATTTAATAAACTCTTTAAGAGATTTACTTGATTCTCCTCTTTTCATTACACCTGAAAATGCCTGTGCAGTGCTAACATGAATATCAGGTTTAATCAAACACAAAAAATAAGACTTCAAATACAGATCTATTGGCTCTAAAATTTCACCTCTACCTTTCGCAAATTGAGCACCTCTTTTAATAAAGTATGCACAATCACTTCCAAGTTGTGAAGCATATTTTTCCAATTCAATAGTTGTTAATTGGAGCGAAAACAAATCATTTAAAAGTATAAGTGCATAAGCTGCATCACTGCTACCTCCACCTAATCCTGCACCCATAGGTATTTTCTTATATAAAAACACTTTCACTGCAGCCAAATCATACTTTTGATGCAATAACTTGTATGCTTTTATAACCAAATTATTATCAGTACCACCTTCTATAGTTAATCCATCTGAAATAAATTTCACTTCGCCCTTCGCAGATTCATTATCCACAACAAATTCAAGCATATCGCACCATGGCACAGGATAAAAAATGGTTTCCAAATTATGAAATCCATCCTCACGCTTGTTTATTACATGAAGTCCTAAATTTATTTTACAACATGGAAATGCTATCATTTAGTCTAATAATCTTTTGTCTATTTGATAAGGTTTCACGCCTATCACTTTTACTTTATTAAAATCTTTATGCAATGGATTTAGCAACACATTGTATTCAACATCCACCACTGCTGATGGCACTTTCAAGGCCAATGAGTTTTTATTTTGCAACCACAAATCCCCCATTTTCTTTAAGCTATCAGGCGAAGGATAAGCCTGCCAATTCGAGGGTAATTCATTTTTTTGCAATTCAATAATGGTATTTCTTGTTGGAATATCCAAAATTACAAATCCTGTTTTATTCAATGAAAATCCATTACCCGCATTGCAAAGCAGTTCTATCAAAGCTAAGGATACACTTTCAGAAGTATAGAGCATTGGTTGTCCTTTACTATTCCAACGTCCTCCATATAGCTTGGCTCCATTACCACTAATTTCATTAATATACTCAAGCTTACTAAATCTATATAGCAGCATACTTATGAATATACACCTTGCTCGATGCGGCCTAATACATCCAAAACCATTTGAACACCAAAACTGGTATCAAACAAATCAATAGGTGAAACGCCTCCCAAAACCTTTAATGGGCTTTTCAGCCATTGAATAGCAGTAGCTTCATCTTCAAACACCTGATGCGCCCTAACAATTACTTTCGCCATTTCTATAGTTTGTTCTGTGGTGTATATATCTAGAGGCTCGTTATCGTTTAATCTTTGAAAAGTGCGCGCACTCATATGTAATAGGCTGCTCATTTTTTCTTGAGATATACCCAACTTTTGAGAAACCCTAACAACTGAATCCTTTTTAATGCCTTTACGAGTAATATCTATATAATCCATTTCATTGGTAATGGAGGCATTGATTCCTAACATTCCCTTAAGATAATTACTGGAATCTGAATAGTATTTAAAGGCTGAATCTTCAACCAAACTAATAGTAGAATCAGCCTCTGAGATGATAAATTCTTTATTCTTTTTTCGAGTTGATTTATATGTTGTTGCCATAATCCCCCACAACATTACGACAATTCCCTCAGAATAAAAAGTTTTTGTCGCTATTTTATTTTATTTCTTTTCATCAAAAATGGCAACAAAATTTGAGTAAAGTTGTTTGAAAGTGAAGCTTTAACCAATTCAATATGATATTGGGTGCATTTTAATTTCAGTTGTGCCTCATAATCTTCAAGGGCTTTCAAATAATTATCTTTTACAGCATTAGGATGAAGCTTCAATTTTTCTCCTGTTTCACTATCGATAAATTGGTAAGGTCTATTTTTAAAATCAAAAAGCAACTCTGCATTTTTATCTTTCACGTCAAACAAAATAACTTCATGCTTATTGTACTTGAGATGCTGCAGGGCAGCAAACAAATCATCGTTTCCACTTTGCATAAAATCGCTAAAAACAATTACGAGGGAACGCTGATGAATGGTTTCGGCAATTTGATGTAAGGCTTTTGAAATATGGCTG
>CAIVPY010000211.1 GCA_903907885.1 uncultured Bacteroidota bacterium | reverse complement strand
ATATAATCATTAGCAAAATAGTAATAAAGAAACCAGCTTCCGAACTTAACATAGGCATTACCACGAAATTCATCCCGAAGATACCAGAAATAAGTGTGGGAGGAAGAAAGGCGATTGAAAAAACAGTAAAGCGTTTCATAATCCTATTTTGTTCTATATTAATCAAACCTGTTATTGTATCTTGCAAATACTCTAATCTTTCAAAATTGAAAGCGGAGTGTTCGATAAGAGAGTTAATATCTTTTAAAACTATACGAAGTCGCTCCTTTTTGTCTTCTGGAAAGTTTATGCTTTTTAAAAGATAAGAAAGTACTCTCTGCTTATCAATAATACTCTCACGCAGGGTCATAGTATTTTCCTGCATGCCTGTAATTTCCAAGAGCAATTCTGAGTATTTATTACTTTCGGTGGTAAGTAATTTACTGAACTTTGAAATCTCGTGAGATACTCTTTCAATCATATCTGCATCTAAATCAATACGTGTTTCTTGGATACTCATCATCACATCGTAACCTGAGTTAAAAATTTCGTTATTGGTTTTTATCTTACGGTTAACATCGGCAAAGGTGCTAAGCTCAGATTGACGGAAAGTATAGAGTGTACTGTGTTTTAAAATAAATGAAACAGGATGCTTAGAGAATTGCCCATCATCCAAACGTAAATATGTTGAGTTGCATGTTATCTCATTGTTTCGCTCAAAGTAACGTGATGAACTTTCAATCTCAGCAATTTCGGCTGGGGTTTGAATACTAATATCACATTTACTCTCCACCCATTCTTCTTCTTCGATGCTAGGTGAGTGCATGTCAACCCATATGATATTTTCCAATATTGATAATTGTTTAATATCTGTTTCTTTTAATACTTTGTTTCCTACGCGGTAGAAAATTCTGATCATGCTTCTAAATTAATTACAATATTTAAAATTATACGATTTAAGATTTGTTAATTAAAGACTTAACAAATCATTTTATTTATACTACCAAATTTCAGCTCTCTCCTCTGACCTACGATACATTTTGTTTCCTTCTTTTACACCCCAAACTTTGTAAAATTGAGGCATATTAGACAAGGTACCAAAAACCCTAAATTGAGGGGGAGAATGAGGATCGGTAACTATTAATTGTCTGGCAGCTTCTGGTCTTGAGTTATTTTTCCATACCTGTGCAAAACCTATAAAAAACCTTTGTTCTGGAGTATATCCATCTATAACTTTATTTGCAGAAGGGTTGTTTTTCAAATACATTTTAAGAGCTTCAAATGCCATTGTTAAACCACCCAAATCAGCAATATTTTCGCCCAAAGTTAATTCACCATTAACATGTAAGCTATCAATAACTATGTATGAGTTGAATTGCTCAACCAACATTTTTGTTTTCACTTCAAATTTCTTTTTGTCTTCATCAGTCCACCAACTTTTTAGATTTCCATCTGGGCCATATTTACTTCCTTGGTCATCAAAACCATGTAGAAACTCATGTCCTATAACAGCTCCCATTGAGCCATAGTTAACAGCTTCATCGGCATTGGCATTAAAAAAAGGAGGTTGCATAATAGCAGCTGGAAAAACAATTTCGTTGTTTTGGGGATTGTAATACGCATTTACTGTTTGAGGCAACATTCCCCATTCTGTTCTGTCAACTGGCTTTCCCATTTTGTCTATCATTTCATTAAATGAAAATTGATTTTCATTTAAATGATTTTCAAAGTAAGAATTTTCGGTAATGATCAGTTTTGTATAGTCTTTCCATTTATCTGGATACCCAAGCTTACGCGTAAAACCAGCCAACTTATCCATTGCTTTAAGTTTGGTTTCGCTACTCATCCAATCTAGTTTTTGTAAACGTGATTTGAAAGCTGCTGAAATATTATCCAAAATAACATTCACCCTTTGTTTTGATTTTTGGCTAAAAGCTTTTTCTACAAATAACTGACCTAATAATTCACCTACTGTAGCATTGCTGGCCTCAATAGCACGTTTCCACAAAGGTTTTTGGGTTTTTACACCACTTAGGGTTGTTGAATAAAAATCAAAACTCAATTTTTGACATTCTTTATTTAAATATGGCATGGCGCTATTTATTAAACACCATCTAACATACATTTTCCATTGCTCAATATTGTATTTATCTGAGAGTAAATTTACTTTGTCAAAAAACAAAGGTTGTGCTACTATTATTTCAGAAAACTTAAGTTCGGGTATGTTAGCAAAATAATTAGACATAAGCATATTAGAATACCTACCAAACACTTCCTCCTTTTTAAATTTATTATATTGTT
>CAIVPY010000210.1 GCA_903907885.1 uncultured Bacteroidota bacterium | reverse complement strand
TGTATCCTTGGGGTAACTATTATACACGTAATGCCAAAGGTTGTGCGTTGGCAAACTTTAAACCAAACAGAGGTGATTATGCTAACGATGGTGGACATTATCCAATTCGTGTAGCGTCATACTTCGCTAATGATTCTGGTTTGTATGACATGAGTGGAAATGTAGCTGAGTGGACACGTTCAGCTTATGCTGAAAGTGCAAATTTGTTTACACATGATAATAATCCTGATTTCCAATATGATGCAAAAGAAGAAGATTCTGAAACATTAAAACGTAAAACCATTCGTGGTGGTTCTTGGAAAGATATAGCACATTATATACAATGTGGTACCCGTACTTATGAATATCAAGATAGTGCCAATTCTTATACTGGTTTTCGTTGTGTAATGAGTTATGTTGGTCGTTCTAATAAGGATAAGAGATAATAATACAAATCAATCAAATACAAATCAATTACTAAATTTAAAAAATTAAAAATTAAAAAAATGGGTAACAGTTTCTTAGAAAGCAAAGGTTTCAAGTCTTTCATGGCAAAGGCTTATGGTATTGGTGCAGCGGTAGTAATCGTTGGAGCTTTGTTTAAAATTCTACACTGGAAAGGTGCAGACACAATGTTGATGGTAGGGCTTTTAACCGAAGCTGTTATTTTCTTTGTTTCGGCATTTGAGCCACCTCATCAAGAACCAGATTGGACTTTAGTTTACCCAGAGTTAGCAGGTTTAGAATCAAAAGATTCTAAGAAAAAAGAAACAGGTAGTCTTTCCCAAAAATTAGATAAAATGTTGGAAGATGCTAAAGTGGGCCCAGATTTAATTAATAGTTTAGGTAATGGTATTCGTGCGTTAAATGATAACGTGGGTGGTTTGAAAGATTTATCTTCAGCTGCAGTTGCTACCGAAAGTTATACTAAAAGTGTTTCTCAAGCTGCCAATTCATTAAACGGTGTTAATACTGCTTATGGCAAAGCTGTTGAGGCAATGAATGGCATCGTTTCAGCTTCTGAAGGTTCTAAAGACTATGGAATGCAAATTGAGAGAATGACCAAAAATCTTTCATCATTAAATTCGGTATATGAATTAGAGATTGCAGAATCAAACAATCATTTAAAATCAATTAACGAATTTGTAGGTGGATTATCTAAAACCGTTAATACACTTAGCGAAACCAACAAAAATGCAGAAATATTCAAAGTTGAAATGGACAAGTTATCTAAAAACTTAAGTTCACTAAACAATGTATATGGCAATATGTTGTCAGCTATGACTGTTCGTGGCAATAATTAATTTCAATTTTCGTTTTACAATTTAAATAATAACAGAAAGTAATGTCAGGTGGAAAACTAACGGTAAGACAAAAAATGATTAACATGATGTATTTGGTTCTAACAGCTTTGTTAGCGCTGAATGTGTCAGCTGAAATCTTGAAAGCTTTTCACTTGGTGGAAGTGAGTATGGAGAAAGCGGGTGTTAATATTGATAAGAAAAACGAAGCTATTTTGAAAGCTATCGACAAATATGTAGAGAACAATCCTACTGATGCTAAAGGTGTTGATGCAAAAAAGAAATCTAAAGACGTAGATAAAATTGCTAAAGAAGCTTTGGCTTATGTAAAAGCATTGAAAGACGAATTGGTTGCTGGTGCTGGTGGGCGTAAAGAAGGCGAAGATGGTAAACCAGATCCTGATGGTGAAATTAACGAAGCTAGTAATATCGAAAAACATGCCAACTTAATGATTGTTAAAGGAAGAGGAGCCGAAATGAAAATAAAAATAAACGATTGGAGAAAAGGCATGATTAACATTTTACCTGAAGCAGATAGAGCCACTGTAAAAAGTGATTTAATAGCTGAAGATGCAAAAAATGGTCAGTCATGGGAAAGCGAAATGTTTGAACATTCTCCAGTAGCAGCAGTTGTTACCTTATTAACTAAAACTGAAAACGATATCAAAAATACTGAAGCTCAGGTTTTGGATGAATTGAACAAAGGTTTAACAAAAGTGAACATCGTAGTTGATCAGTTTGAAGCTAAAATTATTCCTAACAATGGTACTTATATCACCGCAGGTGGTAAATATTCAGCCGATATATTTTTAGCAGCATCAAGTTCTCGCTCTACTTTTGATTTAAATGTGGGTGGTTCTAATGTAAATGTTGAAAGTGGTATTGGTAAATATGAAGTTACTGCATCTGGTGAAGGTGAGAAAAAATACACTGCTAAAATAAGTCAAAAGCAAATTGATGGTACCACCAAAAGCTATACAGCAGAAGGAAGTTACTTTGTAGTTAAACCTTTAGCTGTAGTTTCAGCTACTAAAATGAATGTAGTTTATCGTGGTTTAGAAAATCCAATTTCAGTTTCTGTACCAGGTTATTCTGCAAGTCAAACTATGGTTACAAGTAGCTTAGGTTCATTAAGACCATCAACACAAGCAGGTACTTTTAATTTAAACATACCTGTGGGAGATGTAAATAAGGAGTTGGTAATTTCAGTTTCGGTAAAAGCACCTGAAGGTGTTAAGAAAATGGGTGAGCAACGCTACCGTATTAAAAACATTCCTAAACCTACACCGATGTTAGGTGCGATTGAAGTGAGTGGTGCCGTAAGTTCAGCACAACTTAGGTCGGTTGCCTTTATTTATGCCGCATTAAAAGATTTTGCATTTGAAGGTGTAAGCTATACTCCACAAAGTTACAATATTGTATTTGCTCCTAAAAAGGGTGATGCAAGGGTTTTTGTTGGAAATGGACCTGGAGTACCAAGCGATGCGAAAGCTGCATTTAATGGTGCACGTCCTGGAGATCGTATTATATTAACAAACATTAAAGCAATGGGGCCAGCAGGTCTAGTAATAGTTCCTACTTCCTTAGCTGTAGAAGTTAAACCATAACAATGAAAAAGATAATTGTATCCATTTTGTCACTTAGCCTATTGGCAAGCTTTACAAGTAAAGCACAAGGGGTTTATGATGATTTTATTTACAACCGTCAGGCTGTGAAAGAACGTAGGGTTGTGGCTTGGCCTTTCCTTCGCGAGGCAGATGTAATGTCTTCAAAACGTATTATGCGAATTGTTGATATTAGAGAAAAGCCTAATCAACCAATGGCTTGGCCTAAAAATCCTTTAAGCGTGATTGTTTATAATGCAGTACTTTCTGGCAAAATGATTCCTTATATTAACGATTCTCTTACTTCTCAATTTACTATAGAGGAGTTCTCGTTAAGAGGTACTGATACTAGTTATCAAGAGACCCCGATTGATCCAAATGACCCTACAATTACACGTATGGATACTTTGGTGAATCCTTTTATTCCAGAGTTACGAATAACGAAATTCAGAATTGTTGAAGATTGGATTTTTGACAAAAAACTGTCTACCTATTATGTTAGAATTATATCTATAGCACCACAATTTAAAATGAACATTGCTGGTATTGAGTTACCTGAGCAAGATTTGTGTGTGTTAAAGTATCATGCAGGTGATGCAGCACAAGATGCTGGCAGAGATTTACGTCATCTGTTTGTTAATTACGAGGTGTTCAACAGACAAAATGATGCGGCACGTTTAACCTATGATGATTGGTTTGAACAAAGATTGTTCTCAAGCTATATTATCAAACAATCAAACGAGCACGATAATAAGATTAGAGAATATGATGAGTTTAAAGATAAT
>CAIVPY010000209.1 GCA_903907885.1 uncultured Bacteroidota bacterium | reverse complement strand
TGAGCTATAAAACACACCACCATCTGTACCGAAAATTACACTTGATGATGAGCCTGGTTTGTATAATATAGCATGTTGATCAGCATGTACAAAAGGGCAACTTAAATTTGCTAAATTATTATTGTTTGACCATTTTGAAATTTGCGACCAAGCACTTCCCCCATCGTATGTTATAAATAAATCTACTGCTCCTACAATCAAGGTGTTTTCGTTTGATGGGTCAACAGACATTACTAAATCATACCAGGCCTGACCTCTAGAGAAATCACTACCGGGGATTCCAGTATCAGCATCTACAGGTGTGGAAATGTTTCCCCAATTTGCCCCTCCATTTGTAGTTTTTTTTAATACTGATACAGCATTGTTGTTTTCTACCATTGCATATACAACATTTGCATTGGATGGAGAACAGGCGATTTCAACTCTACCTTTGCTAGTGGCCACAGTAGTTGTGTTTGAAGTAATCCAGCTTGTTCCATTGTCAGAATACAAAACTGCACCACCGCCATGCCCAAACGAATTTGATTTTGTACCAATCCATAATCTATTGTTTGCCGATATCTCAATATCAGCTGCTACATAATTGCTCGATTGGCCTGTAACATTTGGTAATACTTGTGTCCATGTACTTCCACCATTTGTAGATCTTCTTAAACCGGCACTTGCAACGCCATTCCATATCCCACCATAATAACCACCATCAACAGCGGCATAAATAACACTTGCTCCACTTTCGTTTCTCACCACAATATCATTCACATATGAAAAGTTTGCGGTTGATGTAATTTGAGACCAGCTATTACCAGCATCAGTAGTTTTCCAGATACCTGCCCCACGTCCCGCAGCTGCTCCAAAGCCCTCGCCAGTTCCAACGTAAGCAATTTGTGAATTAATGGGATCAAAAGCGATACAAGAAATGGCAATGTTTGCCCAAAAATCATTTACGGCATTCCACCCCGAAGTAGAGCTTGTTATGTCGTTATTATACCAAAGCCCACCTGTTACGCTACCTGCCCATACTTTTTTTTGTGTAATATCATTTGGGTCCCAAGCTAAAGAAATGGTTCGTCCTCCAACATTGTTAGGACCTCGCTCGATCCAAGGAATTGCAGCACTTCCAGGCACTACTGGAGCTATCGCATCACTATTCATCATGCTAATTATCTGAGAAAGATTTTCAGGAGTTGGCCGTCCTAAATCAGGATTCATGGTGCGCAGATAATCTTGTTCCCAAGCTAAATCAGGTCTATCTGTTTCACTTTCTTCCTGTTCTTCATTTTCATAAATTTCTTCATGTGGTCTGTTATTAAAAGGGTGTTCTTTTAAAAACAAACTGTATTTTTCTCTTTTGCTAAGTGGTTTAATGTTTTCATAAAAATTACAAGACAGCATAATGGCTGTCAATCCTATAATCGTATGATGAAAAATGTTTCTTGTATTCATAAAATATTTTAATCTATTTTGATTTCTTTAAATTTTTTAATTAAAATTTTTTCACGATGGTCATTAATTGTTAATAGTACCCATGATGGTTTAAACTTATGTTTTGATATGATATCGTCTTGAAAAGTTGAAGGTGTTTTGGTATCTATAATTGGTTCTGAAATGTTTTTTAAATAATTGGCTTCTATGGAAAAAGAATATCCATCTCTCCTTGTTAAAAAAGGTATAGCAATTGAATTAACGTAAAAAGAATCAATAGTAATTTTGTTGTTTAATCTGGTATTTTGTCTTAAAATTTGAAATCTAAAAATTATCCCCTTTCCTTTGCCCATGGCGGTATTATAGCACGTATAGGTTGTGTTTTTAATACTAATATTATTTTGTGCTACACCAACGCTAACCTGAAGTATTAGCAATACAATTAAAGCACCATATTTAATGTTATTATTTACGTATGAGAATAGTGGATGATACTTAGTTAATGAATTTCTAATCATTCTTAATTAAACAATTTCTATTTTAAAAGTTTAGCTCAAAAGTAGTTTTTTGCATCAATATACCAAATGGAAACACTAAAAAAATTGTTCTTAAAAAATTGTGTAAGCTTTACCTGAAATACATATAGTTTGTAAAGGCAAATAAGTTGATAAATAGATTAATGTCTGAGGATTATTTATGATTTTAAATTGAATTTAGTTTGCCACTTTTTAGATTTATAGAAAAATTAATAATAGATTGTGGTAATTAATAAAATTAACATGTACCTTCACTTGTGATTTATTAATTATTAGTCACTTCAATAAACCAATAAAATATGAGAATATTACTTACTGGTGCAAATGGATATATTGGCATGCGATTATTGCCCATACT
>CAIVPY010000208.1 GCA_903907885.1 uncultured Bacteroidota bacterium | reverse complement strand
GAATATAAAAATATGAATATGAATATGAAATTTTTCATAATAACTTGACAAAGTTTATGAACCCGCAATAAAAGAAAATTATCAAAACTTATAACTTATCTGGCATAAAAAAGGGGGCTTAAGCCCCCTTTAAAATTCTTCTTGTTCCTTAAATACTTATTACCAATCGTCCTCATCAGACAATTTTGGTTCTCTCATAGCAATTTGAAGCATTTGAATAGTCTCTTTAATATCTTTATCAGCATAACGCAAAACTTTATCATAAGACTGAATATTGGTTGTGCTGTTATTGTAGTACTCAAAATAGTTTCTCATTGGTTTTCCTCCAGATGCAGAAATCTCCGACTCGTGAACAAAATTAGTAAGGGTATATTTATATCTCCCTTCTTTCACCAATATCGTAATCTTAAATTGATATTTTCCTATACTTTTTTTGTTGTATTTATTAATGTAAGCAAAAGCAGGTATAGAGCCATTAACAACTAGTTTTTGGTTGCGTTTGTCAATTTCATACATCTCTTTACCTTTTCCTAAATTTTTTTCGGCAAACCTTTTAGCACGAGCATAAAGAGAATCACTTCCGCTTTCTTCTTGCTCCATAATGCCACTATAAGTTATTAAATTGGTTGAAGAATCAAATGGCATTATAACTCTTTGATACATCTTAGCAGCCATTCCATCCGAATCTTCAACAGGAGCTCCTGTTGATGTAGAGTCGTGTGTAGTTTGGGTACTGTCTGTATAGTTGTAATCGTAAACAGGTGAATTTGGATCTTGGTTTTGAGCAATACCAAGAAAACCAAACATACATATTACTATTGTTACTATTGATTTTTTCATTTTATTGTTTTTAAAACATTAACGCTAGTTAAGAGTTTGTAAATATATAACTAGCAAAATATTTTATGAAATTTTTTTTAGAACTGCAAGCATACACTTTTTAATTAATCGGTTTAACACATTTTTGATAATCAAATATTAGACTGATTATTTTTTAGGACCATACCCACTTTCACGAAGTGCATCCCAATATTCTTTACCATAGGCAACGTAAATTTCATCACCTGGTTTAAGGTTTCTACTTGCTACAATGAAAGGTTTGCCTTTTATTATCTCATATCTAGCATTATTTCTAACACCATCTATTCTTACAAAACCAGCAGCGTCATTTGCATATCGAGCAAGCGAGTCTAGGTGATTTTGGGCATCAACACATTTCTTTTCTGAAATATAAAAGTAATACGCTCCAAATCCATCTTTAATACTTTCATTACGTTTTTGACATTCTTTCCATGTAATCACATCTCCAGTGTATTCAATTACTTTTTCGCCACGCTTTATCAATTCTTCTGCAAATAAGCCTTGGCCTGCTCCTGATATTTTACTTTTCTTGATACTTAATTTCATTTTTTGCAAAGGTGCTAAATTGTATGCCAACTAAAAAATATTATTTCAAGTATATTCCAAATGCTAATTTGTTTGGCCATCATAATACTCTACCTATTAACAAATCAAAACTTACAGAGAGATAAAGAATGAGTAGATTCAATATGATTTAAAACTTATTTCCCTCCCAATTGCTTAGTTATGTATAATTCAGACAAAAATTTAAGAATATATTTGTTACATTTTTTCAAGAGACCCTACGTAACCTCTGTCATCAAAAATCATTAAATTTTTAGTTAAGGGGTTAATAGTATACTTGTCTCCAAATTCATTATCATCGCATTTAAACCATATTTTACCTTTCTGGTTAACCTTAGTTATACTGCAACCTTGCGAAAAACTACTATTTTCATCGTATATTAATAAAATAACGTGTTTGTTTTTTTTCTTCAGTACATATAATATTTTGAAATCATCTTCAAGCCAAACCCCTAAAATATCCTTATTTGCTTTTAATCCATTTGCTACTTTTAATAAATTTTTATATTCATTAAGAGTTGTTCCTAAAATTTTGAAATTATAATTTGGTTGATAAAGAATTTCAGCCCAACTACCATTTCCATCTTCTTGTATTGGCAATAACACTGTAATAAATGCATTGGTAGGGCATATTGGTTTGTAAATTTTAATAATATCATCTGCAATTATTTTAAGAGAGTCCTCCGTAATACGGTGGTTTATTCTTACTGTATAGCTTGATTTTTGTTGTCTATCTTCATCAATTGTAATTTGCAAATAATTTTTAGCGGTTGGTAAATTCTCATCAATATAAAAAAAGCGATAAATTAAAAATCCAATTACTAAAAACAAGAAAACTAAAAATATTTTATTTTTCATAACACTAAATTTTCTATTTACCTCCCTTTTGGTAATATATCTGAATAGCATTTTCAGCCTCTTGATTTTTCCCTAATTTATTATACAATTTAGAGATTTGAGGTAAGGCTTGAATAAATGTGTCATTAGAAACCTTATATGCTAAAAAATAATTTTCTAGTGCCTTATCAATGTTATTTGTTGACTCATATGCACTACCCAAATAATAATAAATTTCAGGAATCTGTCCCCCATTTTTAATTGATTTTTCTAAGGTTGCAATCGCACCATAGGTATCGTTCAAATTAAGTTTAGCTAGTGCCACATAGTAATAAGCTTCGGTTAAATTTTCTTTTAG
>CAIVPY010000207.1 GCA_903907885.1 uncultured Bacteroidota bacterium | reverse complement strand
CTTGTAGGCTTACTGATAATATTTCGTTGCCTTTAGTATTGAAAACCTCTTTGTATATAGGTAAATTTTGAAATTCTTGAGAATTGTCGCTCCCTTTTAATTTCAATAATTGCTTAAAAAAAACATCCCCTATTTGTTGATTTTTATACTCATTCCAAACAAAATTTCGTTTAAACTCAAATTTTTGTTCATTTTGCGCCAATAAATTGCAAATACAAACTGCCATGAAAATCAGCACTTGAGTGATTTTTTTTACTGCTTTCAAGGTATTTTCTATTAAAAATTGCATATAAAATATGTTTTTATTTATAATTGAAACTTCATTAGGTTTGCAAATAACGATAAGTAAGGTAAAAAAATTACTGTGTTTATAAATAAACCTTAGGAATAATTTTTTTGATTAAAGAAGTAAAAAATAAAGCATCGCACAAGGAAAAAATGAGGGTACATAGTGCATTTAAAATATTTATAGGCAAAATACTGTTGCCTTTTGCACTATTGCTTTGCATTAACTTTAATTCTATTGCCCAAGACCCTCAGTTTTCTCAATTTTATGCCAATCCAATTTACACAAACCCTGCATTTGCTGGAAGTTCTACAGTTGGTAGAGTAGTTTCAAATGTGCGTAATCAATGGCCAAGTATTGCGGGAACATTCAGATCAGGCTCATTTTCATTTGACGAGCATTACGATGCTATAAATGGCGGCTTTGGAGCTATGGCAACTTATGATGAACAAGGTGTGGGTAAATTAAGAACTATTACTGCTAATGCTATTTATGCCTATCAAATACCTGTTACTAAAAACATTACCATACAAGCAGCTATTCAAGCAGGATTTACACAAAAAACAATTGATATGAGTTCATTAAATTGGTTCGACCAATTTGAAGTTCAAAATGGTATTGTTCGTAATTCTAAAGATGCTTTTGCCAACGCCTCTCCTTCTGTAGCTTACCCTAATTTTTCAGCTGGCATGATTGTATATTCTAAATATTTTTATGCAGGATTAGCGGCACATAATCTAACAGAACCTAGACAGGCACTACTCAGCACTGCAAATGATTCTAGATGGGTAATGACTCAAGAAAGAAGATATACAGGACATGCAGGTATGGTTATTCCAATAATTGAAAGTAGGAATATTAACCATACTTCAAATCTATATCCTAATATTATATATATGCAACAAGGGTTTGCTTCACAATTAAACTTAGGTTGTTACATTAGTAGAGGTCAACTTATTGGTGGATTATATTACAGACAAATAACTGCAGGAGCAAGAAATCCAGAAGCTTTTGTTATATTGCTTGGCATTAGAACCCAAAAGGTAAAAATTGGTTACAGTTACGATGCTACTGTATCACAAGCATCTTCAGGAGCACCGAACTCGCACGAGGTTTCTTTAGCATTTGAATTAAAAAAACGCAAATACAAGAAAGTGGTTAGACCTGTGAGATGTCCTGATTTTTAAATTTTCTGTTATGCTTTCACGCATAAAAAAAATAGTCATATTAACTTCAATTGCCTTAGCAAATTGCCTGACTGCAAGTGCACAAGACCCTCAATTATCTCAATTTTACGCTGCCCCTGTTTATACCAATCCTGCTTTTGTAGGTTCAACCAAAAAAATACGATTTGCAGCAAGTGCACGTAACCAATACTCAGCATTAAATAATAATTTCCTAACTTCGGTAGCAGCTATTGATGCGTATATCAGACCATTACATGGAGGAATAGGTGTTATGGCATTGGCAGATAGAGCTGGAGATGGACAACTTACTAGTATTTCACTAAGTGGCATATATAGCTATAACCTTAATATTAATAGGGATTGGGCTGTAAATGCAGCAATACAAGGTTCTTATATACAACGAGGCTATGATTTTGGTCGACTTGTTTTTCCAGATATGCTTGATGACATTAGAGGGGCAGTTCTACCAACAAATGAGCCTAATAGAAACGAGACAAAAAGTTTTATGAACTTTGGAACAGGAATTATGGCTTATAATTCAAATTTTTATGGTGGAGTGGCTGTACACAATTTATTAGAACCTAACCAATCATTTTTTAGCCCTAATGGAGATGGTGCTGAATTAAGATTACCAAGAAGGTATACAGTACATGCTGGAATAAATATTGATTTAGTGAAAACAAGAAACGAGGCTAACAGGATTTTCATCTCTCCAAACGTGCTTTTTATGCAGCAACGTAATTTTTATCAGATGAATTTAGGTTTCTACCTAAAAAAACAAAATATTACGGTTGGAGGATGGTTTAGGCAAACTTCACGTAATACAGATGCTCTTATTTTCCTTTTCGGGTTGCGTTTACCATCGTTCAGACTAGGCTATTCCTACGATTTTACTGTATCCGATGCTCGTACGGCAACAGGTGGATCGCATGAGTTAACTATTGGTTTTGAAATAAAAACTAGGGTACGTCACAATATGAATCATTTTGGAAAACCAATAAAATGTCCAGATTTTTAATTGTAGTTGAAATATTGTGAAAAGAATTTCGTTTATTTGAAAATTGTAAAAAACTAATTTTTTAACGATGAAAGTTTTATCGAAACTATTTATGTATGGATTTGCAGTATCTGCTTTGATGTATTCAACATCTTGCAGTAACAACAAATCAAAGACTTCGGGTTGGAAATACAACGACCCAAAATGGGGTGGCTTTGAAAAGCATAAATTCAAAGAACAAGAAACTGGTCCGGGTTTAGTGTACGTGCAAGGTGGTACCTTTGTTATGGGTGCAACTGAGCAAGACCTTACCTTCGACCGAAACAATATGAAAAGACGTGTGTCAGTCAGCAGTTTCTATATGGACGAAACTGAAGTAACAAACTTAGACTATCTTGAGTATTTGCATTGGTTAAACCGTGTTTATGGTGGCGACAATCCCGTGGTGTATTATAAGGCATTGCCTGACACATTGGTATGGAGAAATAAGCTTTCTTACAACGAGCCTTACGTTTTGTATTATTTGCGTCATCCAGCCTACCGTGAATATCCTGTTGTAGGTGTTAATTGGTTACAAGCTGCCGAATATTGCAAATGGAGAACTGACCGTGTGAACGAAATGATTTTAGTTCGCGAAGGCATTATGAAATTAGATATTCAAGGTGCAGTAGCTGATAATAACTTCAACACTGAGGCCTATTTATTAGGTTTATATAAACCAATTGACAAAAAATTATTAAAAGACTACTCACCAACTGGTAACAAAAAACGTGGTGTTCGTATGGAGGATGGTATTTTATTGCCTAACTACCGCCTACCAACAGAAGCTGAGTGGGAATATGCATCTAACGGTTTTAAAACGGCTTCGTACAATGAAAATGTTGACAATCGTAGAATCTATCCGTGGAGTGGTTTAACACTTAGAAGAAGCGATACCGAAAAATCTCGTGGACGTATGTATGCCAACTACCAACGTGGTCGTGGTGATCAGGCTGGTATAGCTGGCAACCTAAATGATGCGTCTTTATACACTTGTATCGTTAAGAGCAAAGGATATTTACCAAATGATTTTGGTTTGTTCCATATGTCTGGAAATGTAAGCGAGTGGGTTAGCGATATTTATCGTCCTTTATCTTTAGAGGATATGAATGATTTAAATCCATACCGTGGTAATGAATACAAAACCCAAGTGAAAGATGCTGATGGATACATTACTGAAAAAGATAGCTTAGGTCGTATTATATACAAAGACGTTACTGAAGAAGAAAACGCTAAAAGACGTAACTATAAAAAAGCTAATAACATTGGTTATAAAGATGAATTGGAGTACCCAGATTTAGAGCAAAAATATGAATACAGTGTTACTTCATTAATTGACAATGCTGCTCGTGTTTATAAAGGTGGCTCATGGAGTGATAGAGCATATTGGTTATCACCTGGAACACGAAGATACTTAGATCAAGAACAAGCAACAGCTACAATTGGTTTTCGTTGTGTGATGGATAGAGTGGGTGACCAAGTAAAAAAAGGAAGATAACAATTATAATAGTTTCATAAAAGGGTTTATTGCAGAGCAATAAGCCCTTTTATTATTTTAAATAACTTGTAATTTTACCAAATTAAAAAGCAAATTTTCACTTGAAAAATCTAACAAAGTATATTCTAATCAAAATATATTATCTCAACTAAACATAAATATTTGCTTTTGACTGCTATTTAACGACATTTGCGGCCGATAAAAACTCTTCTTCTGAATAACATAATTGACATAAAACCAATACTTGAGGCTAAAAAGAAGCCCAATGTGGTTATTACTACTCACCATAAACCAGATGCTGACGCACTTGGATCTTCTCTAGGTTTAAGTCTTTTACTAAAACAAATTGGAATAGACGCTACTGTTATTACCCCTACTGATTATGGCGATTTTTTAAAATGGATGTCTGGAGAAGACACTGTAATTAACTTTGAATTTAACCAAAAAAAATCTAAGGAAATAGTTTCCAAAGCAGATTTAGTCTTTTGTTTAGACTTCAACGCATTAAAGCGAATAAATGAATTTGGTGAAATTGTTAGATTGTCAAGTGCAAAAAAAGTGATGATTGACCACCACCTTCAACCTGATGGATTTGAAGACTATAGGCTTTGGTCTAACATTGCTAGTAGTACTTGTGAGTTAATATATTGGTTTGCAGAGGAATTATCATACACTCATTTAATAAATAAAGACATTGCTTCGTGCCTATATGCAGGAATAATGACCGATACTGCTGGATTTAAGCATAGCTCGACAACCCCTACTACTCATCGAGTTACAGCTCATTTACTTGAAAAAGGTGCTAAAAGTAATTTGATTTTCGAAGCCATTTACGACCATTATTCCGAAAACAGAACAAGATTTATTGGGTTTTGTTTAAACGAAAAACTGCAAATTATTAGAGAATATAATACTGCATTGGTCTGTGTTACAGCAGATGAATTGAAACGATTCAATATAAAAGTAGGTGATAGCGAAGGCTTGGTTAATTACGGTTTATCAATTGAAGGTATTAAATTATCCGTTTTGATAGTAGATAGAACTGTAGCACGAAAAATGAGTTTTAGAGCAAAGGGAGATTTCCCTGCAAACGAGTTTGCTAGAAAATATTTTAATGGGGGTGGGCACTTTAGTGCTGCTGGTGGAGAAAGCAAAGAGCCTCTTGAAGAAGTAGAAGCCACATTTAAACAAGCAATTACAGAATATTCAAACATATTATCCCAATAAAAAACAAATAAAATCATGAAAAAAATCCTTTCCTTAATCATTTTAGTTGCCGTTATATTTTCGGCATGTACTCAAAAGTTTGAAAAGACAGAATCAGGTATTCAATACCGCATTATTAACACTAGCGATGACGCTAGAGCTGTTACTAAAGGCGACCAAGTGATGATACACATGGTGGGCAAATTAGACTACAATGATTCGTTAATTTTCGACTCATACAAAAACAGTAAACCATATTATATACCTAGTGATGAGCCAACTCTTGGAAGCGTTTTACAAGTGCTTCACAAAGGTGATAGCGCCCAGTTTATGGTTAGTTCAGATACACTTTTCTTGAAAAGCTTTGGTCAACCCCGCCCTGCAGGAATTAAAGAAGGTGCTTTAATAAAATTTGTTGTTAAAGTAGAAGACGTATACAATCAAGAGGAAATGCGTAAAAAAATTAGTGAACAAAATGGAGAAATTAGGATTAAAGATTCTGTTGCGTGTGAAACTTATTTAAAATCATTAACAGGTGTTACGAAAACTGCAAGTGGTTTGAATTATATAGTTGTAAAATCTTCAACAGGTAAACAAGCTACAAAAAACAGCAAGGTAACTGTAAAATATAAAGGAATGCTTCTTGACGGAACTATATTCGACCAAAGCAAACCTGAAAATCCAACTTTTAATTTTGTAGTAGGTTTAGGTCAAGTCATTCCAGGTTGGGACGAAGGTTTAGCACTTATGAAAGAAGGCGAATCTTTTAAATTTATTATCCCTTATCAATTGGCTTATGGTCCTCAAGGTGCGGGCCCAATTCCTCCTTTTTCTTCGTTAATATTTGAAGTTGAATTATTAAAAGTTGAATAATATGAAAAGAATAATTATTGCAATATCTTTTAGTGTGCTTTCAGTTTGTAACTCAATTGCACAAACCAAAAATCAAACAAGTGATAACCATAAACAAATAAAAATTAAATTGAATACTGAATATACAACCGCAAGCGGTTTGAAGTATAAATTAACGGAAAAAGGCAAAGGTACGCAGGTGCTTAAAGGGGACAAAGTAACGGTTCATTACACAGGAACTTTACCAAACGGAACTAAATTTGATAGCTCAAAAGATCGTAACCAACCGTTTTCTTTTAAAGTTGGTGCAGGACAGGTAATTAAAGGCTGGGACGAAGGTTTGGCCTTGTTAAATATTGGTGATAAAGCTGTTTTAACAATTCCTCCAACCATTGGTTATGGAGAGAGAGCAGTGGGAAGTATTCCTGCAAACTCTACTTTGATTTTTGATATTGAAGTTATAGATGCTAAAACACCACCAGTTGCAAAGCCTTACGATGTGGCAGGCATAGACACTGTGAAAATGCAAAGTGGCTTGAAATTCATAAAAGTTCAAAGTGGAACAGGCGTTAAACCTGCACTTGGCAGCACAGTAGCTGTTCATTACACCGGCTATTTAATGGATGGAAAAGTATTTGACTCATCCATAGAAAGAGACGAACCTATTGAATTTCAAATAGGACGTGGAATGGTTATTAAAGGATGGGAAGAAGGAATTGCACTTATGCAAGTAGGAGATAAAATGCGCTTAATTATACCAAGCGAACTTGCTTATGGTGAAAATGGTGCTGGAGGGGTTATTCCTCCTAATGCTACTTTGATTTTTGATGTCGAGTTAGTAAAAGTTAAATAATAATTATCATTTAATTATATAAACCTGAGTTATTAATACAGTAGCTCAGGTTTTTTTATTTATTTGCACTTGCAGAAATTCAACTACATTTTTTTAAAATTATATTCTTTACTGTCGTTGACATTAAATAACTGAATAAGTAAATGCAAGATATAAATAATACATTTTCTATATTCAACCAAATACCTACAGATAGTATTTTATTACTTCCTAATAAACCTGAATATACCGTTGTTGATGTAAATAAATCTTGCTTAATAAATACCAAAACAACAAAGACTGATTGGATAGGTAAAAACATTCTTGAAGTATTTCCTAGTGATCCCAAACAACCTTATTTAGATAACAAAACTACAATAAAGGAATCCCTTAATTATGTATTAGAAACAAAGCAATCGCACAAAATAATAACCCAACAATATTTTGTATCGAATAATGAAAAAGGTGGATGCGAATCAAAATGTGTAAAAATTGAAAACACTCCCTTATTCGATGATAAAAATGAAATTGAATACATCATTCAAACTATCGTAGATTATACAGAAACCAAATATTTAATTGAACTTGAAACACTTGAAAGAGAAATTCTTGAAATAAAAGCAAGTGGCAGAAGAGATATTAAAGATGTTTTCAAGTCGTACTTATTTGGTATTGAACAACTTCACCCTGGAATGATTTGTTCCATCCTTCAGGTAACAAACAACCGAGTGTACGACCTTGCCTCACCTAGTTTACCTCATGAGTACCTAGAATTAATTTCGGGTTTAGAGATTGGTGAAAATGAAGGCTCATGCGGTACAGCTGCATTTACAAAAGAAACTGTTATTGTAAATGATATTGATACCGATTTTAGGTGGAATAAATACCGAGACATTGCCAATCAATTTAAATTAAAAGCATGTTGGTCTACTCCAATTATTGATTCGTCTGGGAATGTAATAGCCACTTTTGCAAACTATTATCGCGAATGTAAAACACCCAATGCAAAAGAAGAAATTACGATAAAAAGAGCTGGGCAACTTATTCAAATTATTTTAGAAGGATTCCTTAAAGGTAAATTAATAAAAGAAAGCGAAAAAAGGTTTAAATCATTAGTTCATAATATGGAAGTAGGCGTTCTTCTACAAGATTCGGAGGCTGAAATATTATTATGTAATCCCAAAGCACTAGAATTATTAGGTTTAACGGAAGACCAACTTTTAGGAAAAACTTCTTTTGATAGCGATTGGAATGTCATTCACGAGGACGGATCTGATTTCTTTGGAGACACGCACCCAGTACCACAAGCTATAGCTACTAAACAAGCTGTTCATGATGTCATTATGGGTGTATATCGTCCTAGGTCAAAGGACAGGGTTTGGCTAATGGTAGATGCCGAACCGGAGTTGAGTGAAGTAGGAAATGTAATAAATGTAGTTTGCACATTTATAGATATTACAAAAAGAAAATTAGCCGAAGAAGAAATAAAAAATTCAAAAATAACTTATCGGGGCATATTGAATTCAATAACTGAACTTATTTATATTCAAGATGAAAATGGTTGTTTTATAGACGTAAATGAAGCAGTTGTATCTAAGTATGGATATCCCAAAGAGTTTTTTATTGGAAAAACTCCTGAATTTCTATCAGCCCCAGGAAAAAATAATTTTGATAACATATTTGAAGCGATTGAAAGGACGTGGCAAGGTTCAAATCAAAAACTTGAATTTTGGGGGTTAACAAAAGATGGTAGGGTGTTTCCAAAAGCAATAAACCTATCTTTAGGTACTTATTTTGGTAAGCAGGCCATCATAGCAGTTGGTAGAGACATTAGTGAAAGAAAGGTAAATGAATATAATCTTTTAAATTCTAATTCAATACTAAACGCCACTATCGAATCAACTGAAAATGGTATTTTAGTTGTAGATTCAATCGGTAAAATAATAAAACACAATTCTAAATTTGGTGAATTATGGTGTATTCCTAACAATATTCATCCCTCAACTGACTTTATTCAATTACTTGAATTTATGTTAAATCAACTACTTTACACAAAAGTGTTTTGGGATAAGATGAATTATTTATTTGCAAATCCACTTGCTGAGAGTATTGACCAATTATTATTTAAAGACGGTAGAATATTCGAGGGAATTTCAAAACCTATGCTAATTGATGGCGAACCTAAAGGCAGGGTATTTTCATTTGCGGATATTACCTACAGAAAACAAGCAGAAGAAGAACTTCAAAATAGTGAAAAAAAATACAGACAATTAATAGAATCAACCAATGAAGGAATTTTAGTTGCACAAGGAGCTTACCTAAAATTTGTAAACAATGTAGTAATTAAAATAATGGGACGAACTGAGAATGAGTTAATCAATGTTCCATTTCTTAATTTCGTTTACGAAGAGGATAAATTACTTATTAGAAAAAACTACCTAAGAAGAATTTCTGAAGACAATATTATTTCTAAATTTCAGTTTAGAATAGTTACAAAAAATAACACAATTAGATGGGTAGAATTAAGCGGAATTGTTATTAATTGGCATGGAAAGTCAGCTGCTTTAAATTTTTTAAACGACATTTCTAATAATATTGAACATATAAAAGCCATTGAGGAACAACGGCAAAAGCTGAATGAGATTGCATGGACACAATCACATATTGTAAGAGCTCCATTGGCTAGAATGATGGGCTTAATTAATCTCTTACAATATGAAGATAATTTGGATGAACAAACATCCCAAATATTGAAACATTTACTTGATTCTGCACACGAATTTGATGAAATTATAAAAACAATAGTTCAAACTTCAAGACAAAAAAATCAATAAAAAAAGTCCGATACGTAAAAATCGTATCGGACATTTGTATAAAAATTTTACTGAAAATTATTTTGTTTCTTTCATTTCAGATGGTGCATCTTCCATTTTTTTCTTGTCACTACACTCTTTTTTAGATTTGTCTGAGCAACAAGCTTTTTTAGATTTACCATATTTTTTGTCATGGCATTCTTTTTTGTTTTTATCATGACACTCTTTTTTCTCTTCCATTTTTGCTGGTTTTTCACCATCATTCGACACTGGAGCAACTCCCTCTACAGATTGATTAGAGGTTGTTACATTTGCAGGTTTTGATTGTGCGTTAGCACCAACAAATGCGAAAACTAAAAACGCTGATAATACTACTAATTTTTTCATGATTAAATTTTGTTAATTGGTTGAACAAATGTATTATTAAATTCTGGAAATAAAAGACTTAAAAGTAATTAAAGTGTTAAATTTCTGCAATAACAGTTTTACCACCTTTCACCTTTTGATTTAACTCTACTTTCACTTTGGCATCCAAAGGTAAAAAAATATCAACCCGTGAGCCAAATTTAATAAAACCCATTTCGCCTCCTTGCTCTACAGGCTGTCCTTCTTTCACATACCAAACTATACGTTTTGCCAGAGCTCCTGCAATTTGTCGAAAAAGAATAGTAGCCCTCTTGCCTTCAATAACGGTTGTAGTTCTTTCGTTTTCAGTAGAAGATTTTGGATGCCAAGCTACAAGGTATAAACCTTGATGATACTTGAAATATTTAACAATTCCACCAATTGGATTGCGATTTACATGCACATTAAAAGGACTCATAAATACAGAAACTTGTAATCTTTTTTGGTTGAAAAACTCGGGTTCATCTACTTCTTCTATTACCACCACTTTCCCATCAGCAGGAGAGATGACATGGTTTTCGTTTTTGTCGATACTAACCGATGGGTTTCTAAAAAATTGAAGAATAATGATTAAGAACACTATTGATAAGAAAATGATACTATTTTGTAACCATTCAATTCCAGTGAAACTTACTCCGAAATTTAAAACAAATAAGCCTGTTAATGTAATTAGAATCGTGGCTTTACCTTCTTTATGTAGCATATTAAAAATGTTTGTTAATTTGTTATAAATGAAACGCGGAGTATCCAAATTTTAGTTTGAATCTCCGCGTCACGAGATTTGATTTTATACTATAAACCGAATTTACCTCTTAATTTTTCTACTTCAGCTACTTTTTTGATAGCCACGCAATATGCACCGATACGCATACTACAATTATGTTCTATTGAAGCTGCATAAACACCTTCGAAAGCTTGTTTCATAACACGGTCAGCTCTACGATAAACGCGCTCTTCAGTCCAGAAATATCCTAATCGATTTTGTACCCACTCGAAATAACTTACTGTTACACCACCCGCGTTTGCCAAAATATCTGGAACCACTAAAATACCTTTTTTATGTAAGATATCATCAGCGCTACTAGAAGTTGGGCCATTAGCACCTTCAACAATTAATTTAGCTTTTATTTTGTTTGCATTTTCTGCTGTAATTTGGTCTTCCATAGCAGCAGGAACAAGCACCTGAACATCTAATTCAAGTAACTCTTCATTTGTAATTCTGCTTCCACCTTTGTATCCTTCTAAAGTACCTTTGTTGTTATCGCGATATGCTATAGCTTCATCTATATTTAATCCTTCAGAATTGAAGTATCCACCCGAAACATCCGAAATTGCAAGTACTTTCATACCTTGTTGAGCTAATAACTTAGCTGATATTGAACCTACATTACCAAAACCCTGAACAGCACAAGTTGCACCCACTGGGCTAATACCTAATTTACTCAAAGCTGAACGTGTAGAAACCATTACACCACGGCCGGTAGCTTCAACACGACCTAATGAACCTCCTAAAACCAATGGCTTACCAGTAACTACAGCTGGAGAAGATTTTCCAACTAATTTACTGTACTCATCCATTATCCAAGCCATTTCTTGTTGACCTGTTCCCATATCTGGAGCAGGAATATCTTTATCTGGGCCAAATACATCAACCATTAAATCGGTGTAGGCTCTAGTCATTCTTTCTAATTCACCTTTACTCATGCTTCTTGGATCACATTTAATACCACCTTTTCCACCACCATAAGGAATGCCTACTACTGCACACTTCCATGTCATCCATGCCGCTAAGGCTTTAACCTCATCCAAATGTACATCCATGCTATATCGAATACCACCTTTTGAAGGTCCTAAGTTAGCATTGTGTACCACACGAAAACCTTCAAAAACTTTAACCTTGCCATCATCCATAGTAACTGGTATATTTACTATCACGGCTTTTTGTGGAGCTATTAATACATTGTAATCGCTTTCATCTAAGCCAATGATTTTTGCTGCAACATCAAATCTTTTTTTCATCGACTCGAAAGGATTTTCAGAGCCATGTTTAATAACATTATCTTTTTGAGACATAGTGTGTATGATTTTATTGTATAGTGTGGCAAACCTAAACAAATTTTATAAAAATGCACATCTGAAAATTAGAATTTTCACACAGATGTCTAAAAATTAGCACCTAACACTAATATGATATTTGATAGTATTCGATTATTAGGTGTAAATTAGCTTTTCAATGTCGGAAAAATGTATACTTCAAACATTATAAATACCTTTTTAAAAAGGATGGTTTGTTTTTATAAATAATATGTTTTAATCATTTGAAGCTTGAAACTACCTGTAAATATCAAAAATTCAAATACTATCTATAAAATAATATTCTATGTTTTCCTAACAATTCAGGGCAAAATTTAGATGTAGTTTTAACTACAATAGGATTGCACCAATCGCATTGAGTTCCATTATCTAAAAAGCCTTTCCCTTCGCAGGCAGGGCAAACATATCCGCAAGTTGACATTTGTAATAAAAAAATAAAACGGGGCCGCTTGCGCGAGCCCCGTTTAGCCTATGAAACAAATTGCACTTCTACCCCAGAGTGCAATACCTTATTTTAATGAAACAAAAGTAGTAACTATTTTGATATTTCCAAATATCATTATGAAATTTCACTCTTGTTTTTACTAAATAATTACATTTCT